>SBBV01000546.1 GCA_005240015.1 Candidatus Odyssella thessalonicensis
CTCGGCCGACTTCATGAAGTCGGCCGAGCACATGGAGGAGAGCATCGAAGTCATCCTGAAGGCCTGGACCTCGCCGGGCCCGTGGTCGCACAAGGGCAAGTTCTTCGACATCCCCGAGATGGAGATCACGCCGAAGCCGGTGCAGAAGCCGATCCCGTTCTATGTCGGCTCGTTCTCGAAGACGAGCATCGACATGGCTGCCAAGCGGGGCCTCAACATCATCTACGCCCCGTTCGCCGCCGGCATGGTGTTCGGCGGGCTCGACAAGGCGGTGCAGTTCTATCGCGAGACCTGCGTCGCGCAGGGCAAGAAGCCCGGCCGCGCGATGTGCAGCTACTTCGTCTACATCGCCGACAGCGACAAGGACGAGGACTACGGGCACGAGGCGCAGATGCGCTATTTCCGCGAATGCTGCCTGCCCGCCTTCACCAGCGAGCCCGAGAAACTGCCGCCGACGATGCAGTACTTCATCAAGATCGTCGACATCATGAGCAACATGAAGAAGCAGGATCTCTCCGACAAATCGATCCTGCTCGGCTCGCCGCAGAAGATCATCGACACGCTGAAGCGCGTCGAGGCCGCGGGCATCGAGGAGGTAATCCTCTACTTCAACGTCGGCTGCAAGCCGCACAACATGGTGAAGGAGCAGATGCACCGCTTCATGGAGCAGGTGGCACCGCACTTCCAGGGCAAGCACAACGAGCGGCGGCTCGCCAAGGCGGCGGAATAGCGGGCGCGCCGGCCGATGAGCGATTTCGATCTCACGAAGTACCTGCCCTATCTCGTCAACCGCGCGGGCGTGCGCCTCGCCAATGCCTTCGGCGAGGTGCTGCGCGAGCACGGCATCACGCTCCCGATGTGGCGCGTGCTGGCCGCGCTCGACCATGCCGACGGGCAACGCATCTCCGACCTTGCGGCACTCACCTCGATCGACGTCTCGACGCTCTCGCGCATCCTCGACGCGATGCAGGAGAAAGGCTTGGTCGAGCGCCAGCGCGGCAATGGCGGCGATGCCCGCGTCGTGACCGTGCACGAGACCGCGGCCGGCCACACGCTCACCGGCAAGATCATCCCGCTCGCGCGCCACTACGAGGAGGTGGCGCTGCGCGGCATCAGCGCCGACGAGGAGAAAGCCCTGAAGGCGATGCTGGTGCGAGTCTACCGCAACATCGCGGCGCTCGAGGAAGAAGCGCGGACGGGCCAGACCAAGGCGGCCTAGTCAGGCTCGCCTCGATCTTCGGTCGTCAGCGGCCGAGGCGATAGTTCCACTGCGCGCCGGCATCGACATCGGCGCCGTAGCCGCCGTGGCGGCCGCGAATATGCGTGTCCACCGAGCCGCTGCCGCGCGTGCCGTAGGGCGCGTAGTAATAGGTTCGCGAGCGGGCCTGACCGCGCGAGTAGTAATAGCTGTCGCCCGACCGGTATCGCATGTAGGTCCGGCTGGAGCTGTAGGGGTACTGGTACTGCGTCTGCCCGGAGCCCCGAATGTAGATGTCAGAACCCATTGCCGCACTCGTGGCCACGAGCCCCGCGGCAAACGTCAGACCGGCGAGGATTTTCGCTGAGGTGCGCATCTGCTCCTCCTTTCCGGCGTCGCCGTTGCTGATGGTGATAAAACGCAGCGACTGGCCTCGCGAAGTTCCCACCGAGGCCAATGGTCGCATGCCGCCGCGGTCGCGGCCCGAGTGGCCATTCGCGCGTCTGCGCGAGACTCCCGCCGGGCCATACGCTGATCACGTTCGCGGCCGATGCGGCATGACGCGCCGCCTCCCCCGTGCTACCATTCGTCGATGCGCGAACGGGGCATGGGGCATCGGTTTGCTTCGGCGCAACTTCATCCTGGCGCTCGGCGGATCGGCCGCGGTCTGGCCGTGTGGTGCGCAAGCCCGGCTGCGGAAGGTCGGCGTCCTGGTGGGTCAGCCCGAAAGCGATCCGGAAACCCGAGCCCGCGTGAAGGCGTTCAAGCATGGCCTCGAAGCGTTGGGCTGGATTGAGGGGCGCAGCATTGCATTCGAGCTGCGCTATGCCGAGGGGCGGCTTGATCGACTCCCGCGGATGGCTGGCGAGCTGCTCGGCGCCAATGTCGATCTGATCGTCGCCCAGGGATCGGTGCCGGTCGCGGCAGTCCACCGCCTCACGAACACGGTTCCGATCGTCATGGTGAGCGTCGGCGACGCGGTCGGGAGCGGCTTCGTCGCCAGCCTGGCGCGGCCCGGCGGCAATGTCACCGGTCTCGTCGCCGCCTCATCCGAGCTCGGCGCCAAGCGGCTGGAAATCCTGAAGGAAGCTTTGCCCGCCGTGGCTCGCGTGGCGGTACTCTGGAATGGCCACAACGCCAGCCACAACCTCCAGTGGAGGAACACGCAGGCGACGGCGTGGCCTTTGGGGCTCGAGCTCAGACCATTCCCCGTGAACTCCGGCGGCGATGTCGACCAGGTTCTGCTCGCCCTCGCGCAAGGCGGCGCCGACGCGCTACTCACGATGGACGACGCGCTCATACAAACACACCGGCATCGGATCATCGCGGTCGCGACAAGGCACCGCGTGCCGGTGGTGGGGCAGTTCCGGATGTTCGCTTTGGCGGGCGCGCTTCTGAGCTACGGGCCGAGCCTTATCCACATGTGGGAACGCGCCGCGAGTTACGTCGATCGCATTCTGAAGGGGATCCGGCCCGCCGACCTGCCGGTCGAGCAGCCGACCAAGTTCGATCTGATCGTCAATCTCAAGACCGCGAAGGCGCTCGGCATCGCGATACCGCAGACACTGTTGGTCCGCGCGGAAGACGTGATCGAGTGACCGGAGGGCCAGCGATGCGCGTCCGCTCACCGGTTGCGCGGCGCCGACTTCTCGTAGGCCTGCTTCATCGCGTCGCCGAGCCGGCCCGGACCGGGCAGCACCGCGCCGCCGTCGACCGGCAAGATCGCGCCCGTGATGTATTCGGCGAGCGGTGAGGCAAGGAACAGCGCCGCGTAGCCGATCTCGTCCTTGGTGCCGTAGCGCTGCAGCGGCGTGCCCTCGCGCGCCATCTTCTGTTCGGCCTCGGTCGGCGCGAGGCGGGCCATGCCCTCGGTATCGGCGATCGGGCCTGGGATGATCGCGTTGCAGCGGACGCCCAGCGGGCCCCACTCGACCGCGAGCGTCTTGGTCAGCATGTCGACGCCCGCCTTCGCGGCGTTCACATGGGCCTGGTAGCTGTAGGGATGGAGCGCCTGCGGCGCCGAGATGGCGATGAAGGAGGCGCCGGGTTTGCGAAGAAATTCAAAGCCCGCGCGCGCTACATTGAAGGTTCCGATGAGATCGATCTCGACCACCGTCCGGAACGCGTTCGACGACATGCCGAGCGCGGGGGCCACGAAATTGCCCGCCGCCCCGGAGATGAGCACGTCGATCGGCCCGAAGGTCTCCTTGGCCGCCTTCAGAACCGCTTCCACTTCGGCGTAGTTGCGCACGTCGGCCGCGCCGCCCCAGGCCTCGGCCCCTGCGGCTTTCAGCGTCTGCACCGCGGCCGCAACGCGATCCGCCTTGCGGCTGCAGAGCGAGATCCTGGCCCCGCAACGCGCGAACACCTCGCCGATGCCGAGATTGATTCCCGACGATCCGCCGGCGACGAACACATGCTTGCCGCGCGCCGCCGCGGCGAGATCAAAAGAACTCATGTCATGCCTCGCTGTTGTCATCCTGAACGAAGCGGAGGATCTGCCCTCCGCACGGACGGTCGCGGCGGCTGAAGCGAGATCCTTCGCTTCGCTCAGGATGACGGTTTGATCGCCGGCTTTGAGCCTACTGCTGCACCCGGCACTCTGCCACGCCCACCATCGTATCGCGCGTGACGATGTTCTCGAGCTGCTCGGCGCTCCAGCCTTCGGTGCCCTTGGGCCGCATCGGCAGAACCAGGTAGCGCATGTCGGCGGTGGAATCGTGCACGCGGACCTCGCGGTCGCGCGCGATCTCGGCGCCGAACTCCTTCAGGACCCCGCGCGGGTCGCGCACGACGCGCGAGCGGTAGGCGGCGCTCTTGTACCAGTCGGGCGGACGGCCGAGCACGAAGACCGGATAGCAGGAGCAGAGCGTGCACACGATGACGTTGTGGACCGCCGGCGAATTCTCGACCACGACGAGGTTGGCGACGTTGATGTCGACGCCCATCTCGGCGCAGGCCTTCTTGCCGTCGTCGAGCAGGCGCTGCTTGAACTTGGGATCGGTCCAGGCGCGCGCCACGATCTTGGCGCCGAGCGCGGGGCTGCGCGCGTCGATCTTCTCGATGAAGGCGCGATGCTGATCGGCGGTGAAGTAGCCCTTCTCGATCAGCAGCTCGCGCACCGCATCGGCGAGCAGCGGATAGTAGCCTTCCGGCTCCTTGGCCTGGATCGGCGCATGCGGATCGTGGCCGTGCGCGTGCTCATGCTCGTGGTCGTGGCCTTCGTGATCGTGGTCATGCGGGTCGTGCGTCATCGGTCCTCACTTGGCCGGCTCGAGCCAGTGCTCGAAGATCTCGATCTCGACCGTGTCCTTGGGGTTGCCGCGATAGTCGGGCCACACATGCGTCTGCGGGAAGCGCACGCGATAGAGCACCTGCTGCGCGCCGACATACTGGCCGAAGGCGAGTTCCTCGGGGTTGCGATACTGGCCGCAAATGCGCTCGACGACGCCGGTCTTGCCGCGAATGTAGTGCGGCGTGCGGATATGGCCCTTCGTGGGGAAGCGCGCGGCGACGTGCACCTTGTCGCCGGGCTTGAAGCGCGAGGCGATGCCGGCGCCCCAGCTCACGAGGGCTCCTTCGCGCGCGCGGCTTTGAGCGCCGACATGCGCTGCTCGATCTCGGCGCGCGAGAGCACGCCCTTCTCGACGAGGATGTTGGTCAGCGAGGCGATCCAGCGTTCGTAGTAACTGAGCGAGTCGTAGAGCTTCGGCGGCAGCTCCTCGATGCCGCGGCGCAGCTCGTCGACGGTGACGACCGGTTTCTCGCGCAGCTGCATGCAGCGCAGAAGCGCCTCGATGCGCTTCTCCCACGGCTCGATCTCGTGCTCGGCCAGGCTCACCGGCCCGGCCGGCTGCCCGCCCATGTCGTGATGCATGCGATGCGGTGTGTCGGACATGGCGGCGATTATGAACCAGCCGAAAGGGAAGTTGAACAGGCCGGCGCGGTATGGGAAAGTTGCACCCAACGTGACGCTGAAAGACGGCGGCGTCAGGGCCGACCCATGGATACCGCGAAGTTCGAGGACGCGCTCAAGCGCGACGGCTTCAACGATATCAGCACCATCGGGTTTCCGGCGGGCCACGATCTCCCCGACCACGCGCATCCCTATGCGCTGCGCGCGTTGGTGCTCGAGGGCGAGCTCCGCATCACGGTCGAAGGGAAGGAGGCCGCTTACCGGCCGGGCGAGGTGTTTGCGCTCGAGAGCGGCGTGCACCACACCGAGCGAAGCCCCGCCGGCGTGCGCTTCCTGATCGGCCGCAAGCGCTAGGCCAGCGCGTTACTTGCCCTTGAAATTGCCATCACGCCGCTCGTTGAAGCTGCGCACGCCCTCGGCGAAATCCTCGGTCTTGATGATGGCGGCGCGCTGCTTGGCGAGATCGGCGACGGCGGCGTCCTGGCCCCGGGTCACACAAATCCAGGAGTTCTCGCGCGTGGCGCGCACGGCAATGGGCGCTTGCTTGGCGATGCGCTCGGCGACTTCGATCGCCTTCGCGAAGCCCTGCCCCTGCGGCACCACCTCCTGCACGAAGCCGAGGCGGTAGGCCGTGGCTGGGTCGAACTCATCGCCGGTCAGGAGATAGCGCATCGCGTTGCCCCAGCCGGCGCGGTCGACGAAGCGGATCGTGGCGCCACCATAAGCGGCAAGCCCCCGCTTCACCTCGACCTGCGCGAAGCGCGTGCCCTCCTCGGCTACGACGATGTCGGCGGCGAGCATCAGCTCGATGCCGATCGTGAAACAGAAACCTTTGACGGCCACGACCAGCGGCTTCTTGCGGAACGGCGGCTGCAGCGCCAGCGGATCGACGAGACCGGTCGGGATGAGCTCGGCCGTGATGTCGAAGGCCGAGAGCTGGAGCCCGGCCGTGAAATGCGCGCCTTCCGCATGCAGGACCGCGCACCAGAGCTCGGGATCGCGCTCGTAGGCGGTGTAGGCCTCGGCGAGTTCGGTCAGCATCTTCGGCGTGAAGCCGTTGTATTTCTTCGGCCGATCGATGCCGATCAGGAACAGGCGCCCGCGCCGCTCCGTCGTGATGCGGCCGGGATCGGCGATGGCGGAATTTGCTGCGGTTTCGGCGGGCATGGCGGCGCTCCAAATGTATTCAATCCCGTCATCCTGAGCGTAGCGAAGGACCTAGCTTCCGCGTCAACTGTGTTGGCGGTTGTGGCAAGGTCCTTCGCTTCGCTCAGGATGACGACTAAAGGCGAGCGATCTCATGCCACCGAGACGTCGCGCGCGTCAAACGTGCTATTTCCGCCGCAGCTTTCCGACGATGCCGGTCGGGAAGAAGTAGACCGACAGGATGAACAGCACGCCGAGCCAGAGCAGCCAGCGGTCGGGATGCAGCAGCTTCGGCAGCAAGGGCAAGCCCTCGAGCGATTTGCTGGCGAGGCCCATCAGCGATTGGAGATAGTTCTGCGCCAGGATGAAGATCGTGGCGCCGATCGCGGCGCCATACATCGTGCCCATGCCGCCGATCACGACCATCAGCAGGATGTCGATCATGATCGCGAAGGAGAGCGAGGTGTCGGGCCCGATGTAGCGGAGCCAGAGTGCCATCAGCGCGCCCGCCATCGTCGCCATGCCGGCGCCGAGGCAGTTCGCGATCGTGCGGTAGACGACGGTGCGATAGCCGATCGCCTCGGCGCGGAACGTGTTCTCGCGGATCGCCTGCAGCACGCGGCCGAACGGCGAATTGACGATGCGGATCATCGTCAGGAACAGCGCCAGCGAGAGGAAGAAGACGAGATAGTAGACGACGATGCGGCCCGTGAAAGCCACGCCGAGGACTTCGCCCTCGAACAGGCGGAAGCTCGGGCGCAGCAGCGTGGGCACGCTGAAGCTCCGCCCATCCTCGCCGCCGGTGAGCGAGGACAGCTGCGAGGCGAGAATCGCGAAGGCCGAGGCGACGGCGAGCGTGATCATCGCGAAGAAGATCGTGCGCACGCGCAGCGAGACGAGGCCGATCACGAGCGAGAGCACGATCGAGACCGCGAGGGCCACGACGAGGCCGGCCAGCACGGCGAGCCAGGACGCATCCCAGTTGTAGAGCGCCAGGCCCACGCCATAGCCGCCGATGCCGAAGAACATCGTGTGGGCGAAGGAGACGATGCCGGTGTAGCCGAGCAGCAGATCGTAGGAGGCGACGAGGACGATGAAGTAGCAGATCTTGGCGGCGACGTTCAGCGGCTTGGTCCCCGGGAACAGGAACGGCGCAAGAGCCAGCAACACGAAGATCGCGATGAGGATCGCGGTGAGCGCGCGCGAACGCGGGAAATCGCCGGAGAGCAGCTGGGTCAGCATCGGCCGATCCTGCCTTGCCCGTCATCCTGAGCGGAGCGAAGGATCCCGCTTCCGCAGCTCGAGGCCTGCGCCTGCAACCTCGGCGAAAAGTGCAGCGCATGCACTGCCTCGGCGAGATCCTTCGCTGCGCTCAGGATGACGATTGGGTTGGCGACGCGGGCGGGGCTCATCGCTTCGCCACCGGATAGAGGCCCTGCGGGCGCCACATCAGGATCAGCACCATCAGCAGGATGTTCGAGCCGAGCGCCACCTTGGGCGCGAGGAAGCCGGTGTAGTTGGCGACGAGCGCCACGAGCAGCGAGCCCAAGAAGCAGCCGCCGACCGAGCCCAAGCCGCCGACGATGATGACGATGAAGATGAGGACCATCACCTCCATGCCCATGCCGGGCGTGAGCGTCTGGCGGTAGAAGGCCCACATCACGCCGCCCAAGCCGGCCAGCGCCGAGCCCGCGACGAACACGCCGACGAAGAGGCGGCGGATGCGATAGCCGAGCGCCTCCACCATCTCGCCGTTCTCGACACCGGCGCGGATCAGGAGCCCGATCTTGGTGCGGTTGAGCACGAGCAGCATCGCGGCGAACACCGCGAGGCCGACCGCGACGGCGAGAATGCGGTAGCGCTCGATCGCCGCCTCGCCGATGAGCACCGAGCCGCGAAACGCCTCGGGGGGCGGCACGGAAATCGGATCGGCGCCCCACAACACGTGGATCAGCTGCTCGGCGACGATCATACCGCCCATCGTGACCAGGATCTGCTTCAGGTGCTGACCGTAGACCGGGCGGACGATCGCGCGCTCGAACGCCCAGCCGAGCGCGCCCGTGAGCACCATGGCGACGACGGCGCACAGCAGCAGCACCGCCACGTTCATCAGCACCGAATCGGCCTGGACCAGGGTGGCCAGCGGCAGCACGATCAGCGTCACCGCGAACGCGCCGATCGAGATGAACACGCCGTGGCCGAAATTGAGCACGTCCATCAGGCCGAAGACGAGCGTGAGTCCCGAAGCCATGATGAAGATCATCATGCCCATGGCGAGCCCGGCGACGGTGAGCGTGAGCCAGCCCGGGAAACTGCCAACCAGCGGCAGCGCCGCCGCCGCGAGCGCGGGGACCAGCAGGATCGGCAGCCAATCGCGCTTGATCGCGGGCGGCGCGGCGGTAGCACTCCTTGCTGCCGGCATCGTGGTCATTGGTGCGCGTCCAGGTGCAGGCCGAGCAGCCGCTGCTGCAGATCGCGGTCGGCGGCAAGCGCCTGCATCGCGCCGGTGTGGCGGATCTTGCCGTCGTCCATCACCGCGACGCCGTCGCCCAGGCTCTCGGCGAACATGAAGTTCTGCTCGACGAGCAGGATCGTCGTCTCGGTGCGCTTCAACTCGCGGAACGCCGCGATCATGTTGCGGATGATCGAGGGGGCGAGCCCCTTGGTGGGCTCGTCGACGAGCATGAGCTTGCGCGGCTCGATGATCGCGCGCGCGATCGAGAGCATCTGCTTCTGCCCGCCCGAGAGCGCGCCGGCGGCGAGCGCATAGAATTTCTCGAGCGCCGGGAAGAGGCCGAAGATCCATTGCAGGCGCCGCGGATCGGGCGCCCGCTCGCGCGTGGCGAGCACGAGGTTTTCGCGCACGGTCAGGTCGGCGAAGATGCCCATGTTCTCGGGCACGTAGGCGATGCCGAGGCGCGCGATCTCGGGCGTCGAAAGCCTGGCGAGGTCGGTGCCCTCGAAGCGGATGCTGCCTTCGGCCGCGCGCCAGAGCCCCATGATCGTGCGCAAGGTCGTCGTCTTCCCCGCCCCGTTGCGCCCTAAGAGCATCGTGATGCCGCCCTTGGGCACCGCGAAGTCGACGCCGTGCAGGATGTGATAGCGCCCGATCTTGGTGTTGACGCCGGAAAGCGAGAGCAGCGGTTCGGCCATCACGCGGCCTCCGCCGCTTCTTCGGCGCCCAGGCCGAGATAGGCCTGCTGCACCACCGGCGAAGCGATCACCTCGGCGGGCGCGCCGTCGGCCACGAGCTGGCCGTTGTGCAGCACGATGATGCGGTCGGCGAGCGAGCGCACGACATCCATCTTGTGCTCGACGAGCAGGATCGTCTTGTCGCCCTGCGCCTTGATGTGCTGGATCAGGTCGAGGATCACCGGCACCTCGTCGATGCTCATGCCGGCGGTGGGCTCGTCGAACATGAAGATGTCCGGCTCGAGTGCGATGAGGATCGCGACTTCGAGCTTCCGCTGGTCGCCGTGCGGCAGCGAGCCCGCGATGTCGTTGGCGCGCGCCGCGAGTGCGACGCGATGGAGGATGTGCTCGGCCTTCTCGATGAGCTCGCGGTGGCTCGACCACATCGACCAGAGATTGAGGCCGAGCCGCGCGCGGCTCTGCACGACGAGGCGCACATTCTCGATCACCGTGAGGTTGGGAAAGAGATTGGTGAGCTGGAACGCGCGGCCGAGGCCGCGGCGCGTGCGCTCGGGCGCCGGGAGGCGCGTGATGTCCTCGCCGAACAGCGAGACGGTGCCGGCGCTGGCGCGCAGCTGGCCCGAGATGAGGTTGAAGTAGGTGGTCTTCCCGGCGCCGTTGGGACCGACGATGGCGGTCAGCGTGCCGGGCCGGAACGCGCAGGAGACGCGGTCGACGGCCACGTGCCCGCCGAAGCGGATCGTGAGGTCCCGCGTCTCGAGGACCGGATGCTCGCTGGACTCGGAAGATGGGCTCGCCATCGCCGAAACAATC
>SBBV01000224.1 GCA_005240015.1 Candidatus Odyssella thessalonicensis
AGGTCGGCGGCGGATCGCGCGAGGTTCAGCGCCGCGGCGGCCGGATCGGATTTGGGATCCAAGCCGCTCAGCACTTCGACCGCAGCGCCGGGCGGCAAGCGCGATGCGATGATGTCCGCCGTCTGCTGTGCCCGGAGCTTGCCGCTGTGAACGATGCGGGCCGGCGCCTTGGCCCGCGCGAGGACCTCGGCCAGCGCGCGCACATCGCGCTGTCCCTTCTCGCTAAGCGGACGCGCCGGGTCGACGTCCTCGGGAACGGCATCGCCGTGTTGAACGAGGTAGAGCTTCAAGGGCGCGCCCTCTTCGGAAAGCGCGGTTTCGCGACGCGGCCCGCGCTGTTGATGGACCGGCCTTCGCCGTCTATTCCTGGCGGCGATCAACGCCCTCACGCCTCGGCGCTCGCGCCGCTGGCCGCGTGACAATCGGGGAGGAGATAATGCGCATCGTCGTTCATGGACAGCAGGCGTTCGGGAAGGCCGTTCTCGAGGCGCTCTTGAAGCGCAAGGAGAACGTCGTCGGCGTCTATATGGCGCCCGACAAGGAGGGGCAGAAGGCCGATCCGATGAAGGAGGCCGCGCTCGCGGCGAAGCTGCCGCTGTTCCAGCCCAAATCCTATCGCCAACCGGGGCCGGTGTGGGACGAATTCAAGGCGCTGAAGCCGGACCTCCAGGTCATGGCGTTCGTGACGCTGTTCGTGCCGTCGGGCTTCCTCAACATCCCGACGCACGGCTCGATCCAGTATCACCCCTCGCTCCTGCCGCTGCACCGCGGGCCGAGCTCGATCAACTGGCCGATCATCCAGGGCCGCACCGAAACCGGACTCTCGATCTTCTGGCCCGACGACGGGCTCGATACCGGCCCGATCCTCTTGCAGAAGAAAACGCCGATCTCCGACGACGATTCGCTCGGCTCGGTCTATTTCGACCGGCTGTTCCCGATGGGCGTCGAGGCGATGCTGGAGGCGGTCGATCTCGTGAAGGCCGGCAAGGCCCCCAAGATCGCGCAGGACCACGCGCAGGCGACCTACGAGGGCTGGTGCACGCCCGACAATGCGCGCATCGACTGGGGCCGCCAGGGCTTCCACATCCACAACCTCGTGCGCGGCTGCAATCCGGCGCCGGGCGCCTGGACCGTGTTCGCCGGCAAGAAGCTGCAGGTCTTCGAGACCAGGAAGATCCCGGCGCACGACCCCAAGGGCATCGGCGGCGCCATGGGCCAGGTGATGGAGGCCGACGACAAGGGCTTCACGGTCGCCTGCGCCGACGGCCGCATCCGCGTCCTCCGCGTGCGCGCCGAGGGCGGGCAGAAGATCGCGGCCGGCGACCTCGTGGCGAACGGCGGCATCAAAGTCGGCGACCGCCTCGGCGTCTGACGCGAAGTGAACAGGAGGCGCAGAGACGCAGAGAAGTGACACTGCGCGCCTTTGGCGCGCTGAATTTCTCTTCTCTGCGCCTCTGCGTCTCTTGTGAACTCACATCCGGTGCAGCGCGCGGGCGATCGCCGTTAGACTTCGCCCTTGAGCCAGTCGTCGATGAGGCGGCGGGCGATCGAATCCTGGCGCGGCAGGCGGAACGGCGCGTCCTGCTCGTGGAACTCGCGCGCATTGGCCTTGATCCAGTCGCGCCGGAACCAGCGCGCGTCGCGCAGCTCCTCCTGGTTGACGGCGAGCGCGTCGCTCTCGGCCTCGGCGTAGAAGCCGAGCATCAGCGAGGTCGGGAACGGCCAGGGCTGCGACGAGTGGTAGGCGACGTTGCGCACGCGGCAGCCGGCTTCCTCGAACACCTCGCGCGCCACCGCCGCCTCGAGCGTCTCGCCCGGCTCGACGAAGCCGGCCAAGGTCGAATACATGCCCGGCGGGAAGCGCGGATTGTTGCCGAGCAGGCACGCATCGCCGTGCGTCACCAGCATGATCACGGCCGGATCGGTGCGCGGGAACTGCTCCATCTTGCACGCCTCGGCGGTGCAGACGCGCACATGGCCGCCCTCGGTGGGGCGCGTCGGCGCGCCGCACTGGCCGCAGAAGCGGTGGCGGCGGTGCCAGGTGAGCATGCCGCGCGCATAGGCGAGTAGCCCGCCCTCGCTGCGCGCGAGCCGGGGACCGAGCAGACGCAGATCGAGAAACGTCGCCTGCCCCGAAAGGGCCGACGGCAAAGCCGGCCCCTCCTCGCCCGCGTCGATATGCGAGAGATCGCAGGCGAAGTACGCGATCTCGCCGGCGAGGCCGAGGAAGACGGGCTCTTCCCGCGCCGGCGGCAGCGCCTTGTGCTCCTCGGCCGAGAGCAGGATCGCGCGCGCCGCCTTGGGATCGACATAATTGCGCGAGCGCCAGAGCGGCACGAAGCGCGTCTCGGCGTGGAACAGGCGCTCGGCCACCCAGGCCGAGTCCTTCCTGCGCTCGGAGACGCGGTCGAGGCCGCAATCGGCGTAGAAATTCGTCTCGGAGCGGGCGAGGCGGAACATCAGAGGACAGAAGTCAGACGACAGAGGACAGAATACGAGGATAATTGCCACATCGTGCGACAATTTCCCATCACTCCAAATTTTCTGATCTCTGTCCTCTGGCATCTGCGCCCTGATTACCCGATATTGGCCGCGGGAGGTCGGCGGCGGACGGGCTGCTCGCCAACCCGGCCAGGTCCGGAAGGAAGCAACCGTAACGAGTTTCGTCCGGGTCGTCGTCCGGCCTCCCACCGTCTTCGCGGCCAACCGCTTTGCGTCCAATTTGCTGTCGTCCCCGCGCAAGCGGGGACCGACGCCGGACGCCGTGCGTGGCGTTCGAAGCTTCGCGTGGTGGCAATGCCGCTTGGGTCCCCGCTTTCGCGGGGACGACAATTGGATCGAGGGTTGAAAGCAACCAGCCGCGCATGAACGAGCTCTTCCCGACCGGACCCGCCAGCCCCTACCGCGTGCTCGCGCGCAAATACCGGCCCGTCACGTTCGCGGAGCTGGTGGGGCAGGACGCGCTCGTGCGCACGCTCACCAACGCGATCAAGACCGGCCGCATCGCGCATGCGTTCGTGCTCACCGGCGTGCGCGGCATCGGCAAGACGACGACGGCGCGCATCATCGCGCGCGCGCTCAACTGCGTCGGCCCCGACGGCAAGGGCGGGCCCACGATCGAGCCCTGCGGCGTGTGCGAGCACTGCACCCAGATCGCGCAGGACCGCCATGTCGACGTGATCGAGATGGACGCCGCGAGCCGCACCGGCGTCGACGACATCCGCGACCTGATCGAGGGCGTGCAGTACCGCCCGGTGCGCGCGCGCTACAAGGTCTACATCATCGACGAAGTGCACATGCTCTCGAAGAACGCCTTCAACGCGCTGTTGAAGACGCTCGAGGAGCCGCCCGAGCACGTGAAGTTCGTGTTCGCGACGACCGAGCTGCGCAAGGTGCCGATCACGGTGCTCTCGCGCTGCCAGCGCTTCGACCTGCGCCGGCTCGACCGCGAGCAACTGGCGCAGCACCTTTCCGGCATCGCGGCCAAGGAGAACGCCAGGATCGCGCCCGACGCGATCGCGCTCCTGGCGCGCGCCGCCGACGGCTCGGTGCGCGACGGGCTTTCGCTGCTCGACCGCGCGATCGCCGAATCCGACCCCAAGGCCGAGATCTCGGCCGAGCAGGTGCGCGGCATGCTCGGCCTCGCCGACCGCGGCCAGACGCTCGACCTATTCGAGGCGGTGATGAAGGGCGCCGTCGCCGAGGCGCTGGCGCTCGCACGCGATCTCTACCGCGCCGGTGCCGATCCCCTGACCTTGGTGCAGGACCTGCTCGAGGTGACGCACGGCATCACGCGCCTGAAGCTCGTCGCCGAGCAGGCGGCGGCCGATCTCTCGGCGAGCGAGGCCGCGCGCGCGAAGCCGCTGGCCGAGAAACTTTCGGTACCGGTGTTGAGCCGCGCCTGGCAGATCCTGCTGAAGGGCGTCTCCGAGGTTCAATTGGCGCCGCAGCCGATGAACGCGCTCGAGATGCTGCTGGTGCGCCTGGCCTATGTCGCCGACCTGCCGACGCCGGGCGAGATCGTGGCGCGGCTCGAAAGCGAGCGCGCCGGCAACGGCGCCCTCGGCACGACGGTCGCCGGCGCGAGCGGGCCTTCGCCGTCGCCCAGAACGGCAAGCCCGGCCCCGTCTACGTCGAGATCCCGGGCGACGTGGCCCTGACCGAGGCGGAGATCCC
>SBBV01000207.1 GCA_005240015.1 Candidatus Odyssella thessalonicensis
CCTCGAGCATGTCGGCCAGGGCGAGCGCAGCGTCGAGCGCCTGGCGGAACTCTCCGGTCTCTCGATCGCGAACGCCTCGCAGCATCTGCAGCTGCTGCGCCGCGCCGGCCTCATCGCATCGCGCCGCGAAGGCAAGCACGTTCTCTACCGGCTGGCCGACGATGCCGTCGTGGCGCTGCTCGCGGCGCTGCGCAGCATCGCGGAGCGGTCGCTCGCCGATGTCGAGAGGGTCGTGGCCGGCTACTTCCGCAAGCGCGATGACATGGAGCCGGTGTCGCGCCAGGAGCTGGTGCGCCGGCTCAAGGACGGCTCGGTGACGCTGCTCGACGTGCGGCCGGAGGACGAGTTCGGCCTGGGGCACATTCCCGGCGCGCTCAACATCCCGCTCAAGGAGCTTCAGCAACGGCTCGCGGAACTGCCGAAGCGCCGCGAGATCGTGGCCTATTGCCGTGGCCCCTACTGCGTTCTCTCGTTCGAGGCGGTGGCCGCTCTCCGCGCCCGCGGATTCAGGGTGCGGCGCCTGGCGGACGGATTGCCCGAGTGGCGCGCGGCGGGCCTGCCCGTCGCCGGACGGGCGCCCGCGATTTGACGACGGATGGGAGGTGGTGATGCGCGACAGCGTCGGTACATCGATCTACCTCGACTACAACGCCAGCACTCCGATCGACCCGGCGGTGGCAGCGGCGATGCGCCCGTTTCTCGAGGAGGCCTACGGCAATCCCTCGAGCGGCCACTGGGCGAGCGCGCCGGCAAAGGCGGCGCTGGAGCATGCGCGCGGCCAGGTCGCCGCCCTGCTCGGCGCGGCGCCGGACGAGATCGTGTTCACCGGCGGAGGCAGCGAGGCGAACAACCTCGCCCTCAAGGGAGTTTTCTTTGCACCACGCGAGAAGGGCAAACACATCGTCACGACGAGCGTCGAGCACCCCGCGATCATCGAGCCGTGCCGATTCCTGGAGCGCCTCGGCGCGGCGGTGACGTACCTGCCCGTCGAGGGCACCGGCCGCGTCGATCCCAGAGACCTGCAGCGCGCGCTCGGGCCGGAGACCATCCTCATCAGCGTGATGCACGCCAACAACGAGGTCGGCACCATCCAACCCATCGCGGAGATCGCCGCGATCGCGCGCGAGCGCGGCATCCTGCTTCATACCGACGCGGCCCAGTCGGTCGGCAAGATCCCGACCCGGGTCGATGCGCTGGGCGTCGATCTCCTGAGCGTCGCCGGCCACAAGGTCTACGCACCCAAGGGTGTCGGCGCGCTCTACGTCCGCCGCGGGACCAAGCTCGAGCCGCTCGTCCATGGCGCCGGGCATGAAGGGGGCCGGCGCGCCGGCACCGAAAGCGCGCTGCTCGCGGTCGGTCTCGGCGCCGCCGCCGCGCTGGCGGGCGATCTCGCGGCGATGGCGCGCGTGCGCGCGCTGCGCGACCGGCTCTGGGATCGATTGCGCGACCACTTCGGCGACCGCGTCGTCCTCAACGGCCACGCCCACCACCGCCTGCCGAACACGCTGAACGTGTCGTTCCTCGGCCATGTCGGGGCCGATCTTCTCCAGCGGCTCGACGGCATTGCCGCCTCCACCGGCTCGGCCTGTCATTCCGGCCGCATCGAGCTGTCGCCGGTTCTCAAAGCCATGGGTGTGCCGCCCGAAGTGGGAGCCGGTGCCATTCGCTTCAGTCTCGGCCGCAGGACGACGGCCGACGAGATCGACATCGCCGTCGAGCGGCTCGCGGGCGTCGTCGCCTCTGCCGGCTGAGCGAAGCGCAAACCAGCCGCGAACCCAATGGCAGGCCGCCGCATCCAGCCGCCGATCCTGGCCGAGAAGCTCTTCGACGAGCCCTCGGTGTTCGCGCCCGAGAACCTCCTGCGCGAAGCGCGGCGCCAGCGCGGTCTCGCTGCGGCACGCGTCCCCGCGGTGTGCGTGCTCGATCCCGACGGAGATCTGGTGCGTCGCTTGCAGGCGGAAGGGCGCGCTGCCCGCGATGAGGCCTGGGCCTGCTACCACACCGCGCTCTTCCGCCTGGTCGAACGCCGGGGCGAGTTCGGCATCGTGCCGTATGCCGTTGGAGCGTCGTTCGCGGTTCTGGTTGCCGAGGAGCTCTTCGCGTGCGGCTGCGAGCTCCTGATCAGCATGACCTCGGCCGGGCAACTCCAGGGCTCGCGGCCACCGCCCTATTTCATCCTCATCGACCGCGCGCTCCGCGACGAAGGCACGAGCTACCACTATCTGCCGCCGGACGAGTTCAGCGCCGCGGATGCGCGGCTGGTCGAAATCCTTTCGGCCGCGTTCGAACGCTCGACACTGTCCGTGACCCGGGGCGCAACCTGGACCACCGACGCGCCGTTCCGCGAAACCGCGCCGGCGATCGAAGCCATGAAGAGAAAAGGCCTGCTTGCGGTCGAAATGGAAGCCGCCGCGCTCTACGCCTTCGCCGCCGCGTGCCGCAAGCCGCTCATCTGCTTCGCCCACGTCACCAACCAGATGGCGCGGGCCGAGGGCGACTTCGAGAAGGGCGAGGCCCACGGAGCCATCGCAAGCCTCGACGTGATCCGCGCCGCCGCAGACGCATGGGCCAAGTCCCGTCACGGCCCTGGCCGCGGGGCATAGGTGCAGCGGGCGGTGCATTCTCGTGGCGGATGATCGCGTGCGCCGTATTGCTCGCACGCCGGCACTACTTCTTCTTCTCGACCTTGTTGCGCACCGGCTTCACCGACTTCAGGTAGACCGCGATCGCCTTCAGGTCGGCGTCGTTGAGGTGGCTCGTGCCGTGATTGACGACGTCGGTCATGGCGCCGCCGACGAAATCACCGTCGGGCAACATGCCGGACTTGAGCGCATCGACGACGGCGCTCTCGCTCCACTGGCCGATGCCGGTCTCCTGGTCGGGCGTGATGTTGGGTGCGGTTCCGCCTTCGAGCGTGCGGGCGCCGGCGAGGACCATGTCGGATTTGAAGCCGCCAAGCGCATTGCGCGGCGTGTGGCATTCCCCGCAATGCGCGAGATGGTTCACGAGATAGGCGCCGCGATTCCATTCGGCCGATTTCGCCGGATCGGGGCGGAAGCGCACGCGCTCGAAATAGATCCACTTCCAGAACGTGAGACCGAATCGGAGATTGTAGGGGAACCCGACCTCGTGCGGCTTGCTGGGCTTCGCCAGGCTCGGCAGCGTGAAGATGTACGCCTTGATGTCGAGTAGATCGCGCTCGTCGGCGCCGGCGAAGGACGTATAGGGAAAGGCCGGGTAGTAGTTGTGGCCCGCCGGCGAGCGGCCGGCGCGGAACGCGCGCACGAACTCGGCGTCGCTCCACTTGCCGATGCCGTGCACCGGGTCCTTGGTGATGTTGGGGCCGTAGAACGTGCCGAACGGCGTCTTCAACGCGCGGCCGCCGCCCAGGATCGGCCCTTTGTCCTTGAGCGCCTGTTCCTCGGTGTGGCAGGCGATGCAGCCGCCGGCGCGGATGAGATACTCGCCGCGCTTCGGATCGGGCGTCACCTTGGCGGTGAGCGCCGGCGCCACGTGCTGGCCTTCCCAGACGGCCGCGCCGAGCACGGCGGCGACGGCGAGCACGGCAATTCCGAGCACGGCCATGTAGGCGATCTTCATGCGAGCCCTCAAAAGCGCGAATGGCGCGGCGGGATCATTCCGCCGCGCCATGCCAAGGACAAGTTTGACGAAGAGCTAATCGCGGCGATAGGCGCCGTGGCATCCGCCGCAGCCGTCTTTTCCGAGCGCCCCGAAAGCAGCCATTGCCTTGGCGGCATCGCTGTTCTTCAGCGCATCCGCGAGGGCCGTGGCGAGCGTGCCCATGGTATCGGCCGACTTCTTGAAGCCGGTCGGGTCGGCCCAGATCTTGTCGAGGGCCTTGGTCTCACCCGCCTTGGCGTCGGAGCCCTTGGGGAACAGGGTCGGAATGGCGCGCGACGAGAACGCAAGCGCGCGCGCGGCGCCCTCGACCTGCTTCAGGCGCGCCGCGTCCTTGGAGTCGATCGCCGCCTTGATCGCGCCGGCCGCCGCGCCCTGGAGTCGCATCAGCGCCCTGCGCTCCGTGATCGCGTCGCCACCCTCACCAGCCATCGAAGTGCCGACCGCGCTCAGCGCCATCACGGTTCCGAGCGCGAGCGCGGAGAACGCAGTTCCGAAAATCCTCATTTATCCCTCCTGGTTGGCGCCGCCCGGCCGTGCCTAGGATAATGCCGATCGGCGGAAGCACTTTGCCTCAAGCCGAGAACAACCTTGAGGGTGCTTCCTTGCCGTCTCACGAAACTGTGATGCGAGGGCAAGTCTTTGACATTGACCAGAGTTCCGGCTAGGCACGCGCGCTTCCCGGGATCGTACTGAGAGCCATGACACGCATCGCCAGCGTCTGCGTCTATGCCGGATCGCGCATGGGCCACCACCCCGAGTTCCGCGCCGCTGCGGGGGCGCTCGGCCGCGGCCTGGCCGAGCGTCGCATCGCGCTCGTCTACGGCGGCGGCAATGTCGGCATCATGGGCACCATGGCCGACGCCGCGCTGGCCGCGGGCGGGCGCGTGATCGGCGTGATCCCACGCTTCCTCGAAGAGCGCGAGGCCCGCCGCCGCGACCTTACCGAGCAGCACACGGTCGGCTCGATGCACGAGCGCAAGGCGAAGATGGCCGAGCTCTCGGACGCCTTCGTGGTCCTCCCCGGCGGGCTCGGCACGCTCGACGAGACCTTCGAGATCCTCACCTGGCGCCAGCTGCGCCTGCACGATCGTCCGATTCTCGTCGCCGACATCGGCGGCTACTGGTCGGATCTCTTCCGCCAGATCGAGCGCGCGGTGGCCGAGGGATTCGTCTGGGGCGAGGAATCCCGCTTGTTCGAACGCCACCCGACGATCGACGCCGTGCTCGCGCGCCTCGACATGCTCGCGGCCCCCGCCCACGTCGACGCGCTCCGCCGCGCCTAGCGGAAAGCCGCGCGTGCTGCTGCGGCGAGCTTGCGCTTGCGCTCGCCGCGAACAGGCGCTTATGGTCCGCCGCCGGCTGGCGATCAGCGCCCTAGCCGCGCGTCTCTTCGACTCCAGCCGGACTCGGGCCAATGCAGAAGATCAAAGTGAAGAATCCCGTCGTCGATCTCGACGGCGACGAGATGACCCGCATCATCTGGAAGCTGATCAAGGACAAGCTGATCCTTCCCTATCTCGACATCGAGCTCAAATACTTCGACCTCGGCATCGAGCACCGCGATGCCACGCGCGACCGCGTCACCATCGATGCGGCCGAGGCGATCCGCCATCACGGCGTCGGCGTCAAGTGCGCGACCATCACGCCCGACGAGGCGCGCGTCAAAGAGTTCAACCTGAAGGAGATGTATAAGTCGCCCAACGGGACGATCCGCAACATCCTGGGCGGGACCATCTTCCGCGAGCCGATCGTGTGCAAGAACGTGCCGCGGCTCGTGCCGGGCTGGACGCAGCCGATCGTGGTCGGCCGCCACGCCTTCGCCGACCAGTACCGCGC
>SBBV01000153.1 GCA_005240015.1 Candidatus Odyssella thessalonicensis
CTGCGTCTGGCAGGCTGGTGCTGACGGGCCGCACCAAGGAGCAGAGTTTCCGCGTCGAGATCACCGCCGAAGAGCTCGAGCGCGCGGCCGAGGGCAGCGAGCGCGGCGTGGTGCTGGGGCGAAGCCGCAGCTTGACCGACAAGGTCGTGGACGATCCCTCCGTCTCGCGTCGCCACGCCAAGTTCTTCCTCGCCGACGGCGTGCTCATGGTCGAGGACATGGGCTCGGCCTACGGCACGAAGATCAACGGCAAGGCGCTCGGCGCCAACGAGGCGGGCGGGCTCAAGCCCGGCGACCGGCTGACCCTCGGCGGCGTGACACTCGAGGTCGGCCGCGCGTGACCGCCGGGACGCGTGGTCTCATATCCTGAAATTCCTTGCTTTAGCGAAGCGCGAGACTCATCATGCGCGCGCCCGGGCGGGGCGGGCTGAGCGCGTGCGGCGGCGTCATGGGCCTGCCAGGAGACTTTGAATGATTGCAGTGCGTTGGACGGCGCGTGGCGGGCTCGCGGCCCTCGGCTTCGCCGCCGCGCTCGCGACGCTTTTCGCGGCGCCGGCCGCCGCCTTCGATGTGAAGCGCGCCGACGCCAGCGTTGTCCGCGTGCTTGCCGCCGCGGTGAAGGAGGTGGGCGGCAAGCTCCAGCCCATCGGCGGCGTCAACACCGGCACCGGCTTCATCATCGACCGCGAGCACGTCGCCACCAACTTTCACGTCGTCCACATCCAGGAGCAGCTCGACAAGGTCGAAGGCACGAAAGAGTACTACGCCGTGCGCGAGCCCGGCGGGAAGAAGAACGTCCTCGGCCAGGTGATCTGGAAATCGAAGGAGCTCGATCTCGCCGTCCTCAAGGTGCCGGGCCTGAAGCGCGACCCGCTGATGCTCTCGAACGCCAGCGCACTCGATTACCCGCCGAAGGGCGCCAAGGTGTTCGCGCTCGGCTATCCCGGCATCTCCGACCAGGCGCTGCAGTCCGAGGAGGCGTGGACCACCTCGACCCTCACCACCGGCGTCGTCGGCAAGACCGTGCGCGCCGCGGTCGGCGGCACCGTGCGCCCGGTGATCCAGCACGATGCCGCGATCAACACCGGCAATTCCGGCGGCCCGCTGTTCGACAATTGCAACGTCGTGGTCGGCGTCAACACCTTCGTCGCGCTGTCGCGTCTCCAGGTCATGGAGGACGACAAGGGCCAGCGCATCGCGACCGGCGCCACCTCGGCCGGCATCTCGCTCTCGCCGCACATCGGCAATCTGATCACGGCGGCGAAGACCGTGCCGGCGCTGCGCGATCTCAGGCTGCAGGTCAGCGATTCGGCCGAGTGCAGCGACGAGCCGGCCGGCATTCCCAGCTGGCTCTACGGCGCGATGGGTGTCTTCGCGCTGATGGCGATGACCGGCATGATCGTGGCCTTCACGCGCCGGCGCGAGGTTGTGCGCGTGGTCGAGTCGTACAGCGCCTGGGTGCGGCGGAAGGGCGTGCAGCCGGGCGCCCCGCGCACCTCCGGCGCCAGGCCCGCGGCGCCGATGCCGGCGCCGGGCACCGTATCGGTGCAGACCTCGGAGCCCACCGCGGGAACCGCCATGCCGGCACCGCGCGGGCGCATGGACGCCAAGGGCGATTCCAGCGCCGTGACGCCGCTCACGACGGGCGATCTCGTGCTCTCCGGCTTCGACACGAAGGGCAATACGCTGCGCGTCGCCATCTCCCTGGCCGATCTCGAGAAAGGGATGTGCTGTCCGGAGAAGGGCGTCATCCTCGGCCGCAGCAGCAGCCTTTCCGACAAGATCGTGAACGATCCCAGCGTCTCGCGCCGCCACGCCAAGATCGTGCGCACCGAGAACGGGGGCCTGGCGATCGTCGACCTCAACTCGGCCTACGGCACCAAGGTCAACGACGACGTGGTCGGCGCGTTCGAGGCGTGCCCGCTCGCCGTCGGCGACAAGGTGACGATGGGCGCGATCACGCTTGATCTTTCGCAGATGCCGTGAGCGGCGGGGCGGCATAGCGCGAACGCTCTCCCGCTAACGAATTGTTAACCATAGGGCCGCACAACCGGAGTGCGAGACGGCCGCGATGAACCCTCGAGCGGCATGAGGACGGCGAGGACGATGCACGGAACGCGAGCGGAGTGGAGCGAGCCCGTCGCCGAGCGCCGTGCGGGCGCCGCCGCGCCCGCGCGCGGCGGCGCATCGTTCGTGTTCATCGCCGTCATGCTCGCCGCCGGCGTCCTGGCCGGGCTCATCGGACTGGCCGCGGTCGACATGCCCGCCTGGGCGAAATTCTCGATCCTCTTCGCCATCCTGGCGCCGGCGGGCACGCTCGGCTTCTTGGCGATGCGCCGGCGCGGTGCGCTCGCCGGCGCGCGCAGCGACGGCCGGAGCCGGCTCTTGCGCCGCGCCGCCGACGCCGTCGACGAGCCGCGCGCGGTGCTCGGCCCGGCCGGGGAGACCGTGCACGCCAACGCCGCGTTCATCGACCTCTTCCGCCGCGCGGCCGGCCCCGGCGGCGACCCCATCGCCGGCGTGTTCGGCGCCGAGCCCGAGCAGCTCCGCGCCTTCGCCAAGCTTTGCGCCGACGCCAAGATGGGCCTCGCCGGGCAGGCCAACTTCCCATTCCCGGCATCGCAGGGCGGTCCCGGCATCCGCCGCGTGTTCGCGACGCCGGTGCCCGAGCATCCCGGCCACATCGTGTTGCGCATCCAGGACGTGCCGCATCAGCGCAACCCGGCCGCCGACGACCGCGAGCGCTTCGTGGCGCTGCTCGATGCGATCGGCCTCGGCTACTACGAGATCGACGTCAACGGCCGGCTCACCTATTGCAACGCCACCTTCGGCGAGTGGCTGGGCCTGGCGCCGGTCGATCTCATGGCGCGCGGCGTCCCGCTCGGCAGCCTGCTCGCGTCGGGCATTCCCCGCTCGGGCGCGCCGTATGACCCGTTCGGCGGCCGCAGCGGCGAGGGCAGCGGCCAGGTCGTCCTGCGCGGCTTCAACGGCCGCGACGCCGCCGTGCACATCGTGCAGACGGTGGCGCGCGACGGCCCGCCGGGCCTGCTCGCGCGCGCGGTGGTGCGCGATCTCTCGGCCGAGCGGCGCTGGCGCCAGAGCCTGACCGAATCCGACGAGCGCCTGCAGCGCCTGTTCGACGACGCGCCGATCGGCCTGGCGCTGGTCGATTCCACCGGCGTGATCCGCCGCTGCAACGACCCGTTCCGCGATCTCTTCGGCGGCGACGGCGGCGAGCTGCGCGGCATCCGCATCGGCGACCTTCTGACCGACGAGAGCCGCGACCGCCTCTACGAGGCGCTGCGCCACGCGCTCTCGGGGCAGAGCGACGTCGCCTCGGTCGACCTGATGCCGCGCCGCCGCCCCTCGCGCGTGGTCGCCGCCGATCTCTCGCGCATGGGCATCGACGGCGAGCCGCTGTTCATCATCTACGGCCTCGACGCCACCGAGCAGCGCCACCTGCAGAGCCAGGTCAATCAGGCGCAGAAGATGCAGGCGGTGGGCCAGCTCGCGGGCGGCATCGCGCACGACTTCAACAATCTCCTCACCGCGATGATCGGCTATTGCGATCTCGTGCTGCAGC
>SBBV01000227.1 GCA_005240015.1 Candidatus Odyssella thessalonicensis
CATCTGCGGCGGCGGCACGACGATGCAGGAGATGTCCTTCTCGGGATCGACGCCGTTGGCGGCGAGCCAATAGCGGATCCAGACGTCGTGCGTGCCGCCGCGGAAGGTCATCGCCGCCTTGGGGTCCTTGCCGGCGGATTTGAGCTTGGCCACTTCCTCCTTGAGCGCCGGCGCGCTGGCCTCGATCTTCTTGCCGAGGAAATCCTTGGTGACCGAGATCGCCTGCCCGTTGGTGTTGAGGCGAAGCAGGATGTTCATCGGCACCGGCTGGTTGTTCTTGGTCACCTTGCCGGCGCTGATCATGTAGGGCATCGGCGTGAGGATGTGCGCGCCGTCGATGCCGCCCTTCGCCGAGCCGAGCTCGATGTTGTCGCGCGTGGTACCCCACGAAGCCTGCTTGGTGACCTCGACCTCGGGCATGCCGTGCTTCGTGAAGAAGCCCTTCTCCTTCGCGACGATCAGCGGCGAAGCGTCGGTGAGCGCGATGAAGCCGAAGATCGCCTTCTTGACCTCGGGCGCCTCGGCGCCTTGCGCGAAGGCGCCGGCCGGAAACGCGGCGCGGATCGCAGTGAACAGCGCCGCCGTGCCGGCGACCGCGGCTCCCTGCTTGATCAGAGCGCGGCGCGATCTCGAGGTGCGGTCGCTGGGGCGAAAGGTCATGACATCGTCCTCTGGTTTCGGTCGGCCGCGAAGCCGGCAACTCCAAACACGAAGCGCCCGTCCGGCGGATTCCCGTCCGCCGATCGGGCGCCATTGCCCATCCGGGCGGCGGAGATCGCCGCCCGCGCAATTTTGTGCGAAGCCCGCCGTTGGGCCGCGCGAACGATCTGCCTAACGCAAGGGCTGTGCCAATCCCCGTGCTGGAGGCTAACGCCTTGTAAACGAGGCGATTTTCAATCCCGGCTGAACTCTCATCATCCGTTTGGCGAGGGGCATGCCCCATCTTGCCGGCAGACAGCCCTTCGCATGTGCACAATGGCGCGGGATTGAACAGCTAGCGCAGCATCTTGGCGGCCGCGAGCAGGCTCGCGGCGATTTCGGCAACGCGCTTGTTCTGCTCCATCGCGGCGCTGCGCAGCGCACGATACGCGTCTTCCTCCGACAGCTTGCGCTCGCGCATCAAGATGCCCTTGGCGCGTTCGATGACCTTCCGCTCGGCCAGCGACGCCTTGGCCTTGGCGATTTCGTCGTTGAGCGCCTGGAACTGGTTGAAGCGCGCGATCGCGACGTCGAGGATCGGCTTGACGCGCGCCGGCTTGAGCCCGTCCACGACATAGGCGCTCACGCCCGCGCCGATCGCCTCGGCGATCATGGTCTCATCGGAGCGATCGACGAACATCAGGATCGGCCGCGGGCACGCGCGCGTCACCTCGCGCAGACTCTCCATCGTGTCGCGATCGGGCGAGTTCATGTCGATGATGATGACCTCGGCGCCGGTCGCGGCGACCTCGGCGGCTAGGTCGGCCGCGCTGGCGCGCTGGGCCACGACCGTGTGACCCGCGGCGCGCAGCGCCGTTTCGACGGCGCCGGCGCGATCGGGTGCTTCGTCAATGAGCAAGATCCTGAAACGCGGGCCCATTGCGGTCGGTCGGATTTCCCGGAACGAGGTGTCGTGGCTTGCATCGGACTTCCCTCGGGTATCGGAACTGCAAGATTCGTGCCGCGATTGCGCGCCCGCCCAGGCGGGGCACGCCTGAGCGCAGCGCTTTCGGTTGAGCTCGCCAATGCTGCGGCTCGCGGCGGGCGCGCCGGTGCATGCCGGCCGCGCTTGCGCCGGTATGGACACGACGCGGTGGCGCTCCGATAATTCCGTCGGAAAATCCTGCGTGGAAAGAAAGAGAGGCGCGGACCATGCCGGCTGCCACAGCCATTCCGGCCATTCGCGGCGTCCACCACACCGCGTTCCGCTGCCGCGATGCCGCCGAAACGCGCCGCTTCTATGAGGGCATCCTCGGCCTGCCACTGGCCGCGGCACTTTCGTTCGACGAGGAGCCGGGCACCGGCGCGCCGCTCAAATACATGCATCTCTTCTTCGAGATGGGCGACGGCCGCTACGTCGCCTTCTTCGACCTGCCCGACTCGGCCGACGAGGCGAAGTTCAAGAAGAAATCCGGCTTCAATCTCCACATCGCGTTCGAGGTGGCGAGCAAGGCGGACCTCGACGCGTTCCAGCGCCGTTTCAACGAGAACGGCATCGAGAACCACGGGCCCATCGACCACCATTTCGTCAAATCGATCTATGCCTGGGACCCCAACGGCATCCAGATCGAGATCACCTGGCGCGATCCGGCCCACGACAAGATCATGGCCGAGGAGCGCGCCAAGGCCGCCGCCACCATGACGGCGTGGGACAAGGAGACGACGCCGCTCAAGGCGGGAAAGCTGAAGCTGCGGCCCGCGGCGAGCAATTAGATGCCAAAGCGCCCGATCCGTAGGGGCGCGCTGCGCGCGCCCTCTTTCCGCGCGCACAGCGGCCACGTGGTAGGACGGGCGCGACAGCGAGTTGCTCCGGCGCCTTGCCGGCGGAGCCGGGGCGCGCGCAGCGCGCCCCTACGCGGCGGACGCCGAGTCCACCCGTGCTCCGGCCGCGTCCCTCGCCCGTCGTTCTGAGCGAAAACGTGTCCTCTCCCCGCGGCTTCGAGTATACGCGCGAGCCTTTCCTCGTCGTCTTCAAGGAAGAGACGCCGATCAAGGAAACCTATGCCGGCGAGGTCGGCACGATCGTGCTCGAGGGGCACCGCTTGAGGCCGCAGGGGCGCGACTCCAAGACCGTCGTCGTCTTCATGCATCCCATTGGCGGCACGCAGTACCTGCCGCTGCCGGCGGCGCTGGCGCGCGCCGGCATTCACGTGATCTCGTGCAACAGCCGCTATCCGCGCAACGACAGCGCGCTGATCATGGAGAAGGTGGCGCTCGATCTCGGCGCCTGCCTGCGCCACGCGCGCGAGAAATTCGGCTACGAGCGCATCGTGCTCGGCGGCTGGAGCGGCGGCGGCTCGCTGTCGCTGTTCTATCAGTCGCAGGCGGAGAGCCCGACGGTGACGAGCACACCCGCCGGCGATCCGCCCGATCTCACGCGCGCGAACCTGCCGAAGGCCGATGCGGTCATGCTGCTGGCGGCGCACACGAGCCGCGCCAAGACGCTCACCGAGTGGCTCGACCCCTCGATCGTCGACGAACGCGAGCCAGGGAAGCGCGATCCGCGCCTGAGCCTTTATCATCCGGACGCGCCCAAGCCGCCCTATGCGCCGGATTTCGTCGCGCGCTATCGCGCGGCGCAGATCGCGCGCAACCGGCGCATCACGGCCTGGGCGCAGGAGCTGCTGGCGGCGGCGAAGAAGCGCGGCGAGCCCAATTTCGAGCACTGCTTCGTCGTCTACGGCACCATGGCCGATCCCAATTGGCTCGATGCCACGCTCGAGCCGAACGGCCGGCGGCCCGGCTGGTGCTTCATGGGCGATCCCAGGATGGTCAACGATGCGCCGGCGGGCCTCGCGCGCTTTTCGACACTGCGGAGCTGGCTCTCGCAGTGGAGCTACGATCTCTCGAATGCCGACGGCCCGGCCGCGGCCGCGCGCATCTCGGTTCCCGCGCTCGTCATCGAGAACAGCGCCGACGACGGCTGCCTGCCGCATCACAACCGCCGCTTCCTCGCCGCGCTCAAGTCGGAGACGGAGCACCGCGTGATCGAGGGCGCCAACCACTACTACTTCGGCCAGCCCGACAAGGCGGCGGAAGCGGTCGCAGCGATCAAGGATTGGCTCGCGCGGCGGAAGCTCCTCGACTAGAGCGCAATCCGATCGGCCTGAATCACCTCTGGGTGTCGTCCCGGGCGCGCTGCAGCACGCCGCTCCTTCGGCGGCGTGGTGCTAGTCGCACGCCAAGCGGCGTGCTTCAGGCCGAACGACGGCACTTGCCGTCGTTCGGCAGTAAGCTCGGCCCCTTGGGCCGAGCGACGCAAACCCGGGACCCAAGTACAGCGCGGACGCCGCGCGGCGTCGGCGCCTCGAGGGGGACCCGGGTCAGCAGCGCATCACGCGCAAGAAAGGGCGCGTGCCGCGCAGCACCCGGGACGACAAGACCTTTGTTTCAACCTGGTCAAATACCGCTCTAAGGCGAGTTTTTCGCGCCCACCCACAATCGTCATCCTGAGCGAAGCGAAGGATCCCGCCTCCACCGCCGCCGACGCTGGCGCGGAAGCAAGATCCTTCGCTTCGCTCAGGACGACCAATTTATCGTGCGCGGCCGCGCCGCTACTCCCCCAGCGTGCCCGTGATGCGCTTGAACTTGCCGCCGGTCACCTGCGTCAGCACGAAGGCCCTGGTGCCGAGCCGGCGATCGGGGCCGAAGCTCATCGGCGGCGAGCCGAAGATGTTCTGCCAGTTCTTGATCGTCTCGCTCGCCGCGATGAACTTCTCGGCCGTGAGGTCCTTGCCGGCGCGCTCGAGCCCCAGGATCGTGAGCTCCATCATGTCGTAGCCGATCGCGGCCGAGACGTCGGCCGGCTTGCCGAAGCGCTCCTGATAGCGCTTCATCCACGCCTTCACCGGCTCGGATTCGCTCGCCGCGTCGAACGGCACGTACTGGCACTGGATGTAGAAGCCCTCGACCGCGTCCTTGCCGATGCCGGGCACGGCCGCGTTGCAGGCGGCGGCCGAGGTGAGCACGTCGACCTTCCAGCCGACCTTCTTCAGCTCGAGGCCGAGCCCCGCCGTCTCGCGCACCACGGTCCCGGCGACGATGAGATCGGGATCGGCCTGGCGCATGCGCGCCACCTGCGATGAGAACGCGGTGTCGCCGCGCTTGTAGCTGGTGACGGCGACGACGGGGATGTTCATCGCCTTGGCCTGTGCCTCGGCCGCCTCGCGCAGCTCTTTGCCGAACTCGTCGTCCTGATACATGATCGCGATCTTCTTCTTGCCCTTCTGCGCGACCATGTAGTGGACGGCCGCGCGCATCTGGTGGTCGTAGGGCGCCGCCATGCTGAATTTCAGCTTGTTGAACGGCTCGTACATCGCGCGGTGATTGGTGCCGGGATACATGAACGGCACGCCCGCCTCGATCACGATCGGCATGGTCGCCATCGCGATCGGCGTGCCGAGCACGCCCACCATCGCGAACACTTTGTCCTGCTGGATCAGCTTCTGCGCCGCGAGCACGCCCTTCTTGGGGTCGTAGCCATTGTCCTCGCCGATCAGCACGAGCTTCCGCCCGTGCACGCCGCCCTTGGCGTTCTGCTCCTCGATGCGCATGATCTTGCCGTTGCGCATCGGCTGGCCCCAGAACACGATCGGGCCGGAGAGATCGTCCTGCGTGCCGAGGCGGATCTCGGTGGCGGTGACGCCGCGCACCTCCTGGGCGACGGCGCTGCCGGTGGCGAAGGTCAGGCACGCGGCGGCGAAGGCCGCGATAAGGCGCGTCTTCATCAGTCTCCTCCCTCGAATGGCCCGGTCTCAGGCCGCGGATTCATTCTAACAGGAGAGGCGCGCATGCATACCCCCCTCGCCCCGGGGCGAGGGGGGTATGCATGCGCGCCTCTC
>SBBV01000203.1 GCA_005240015.1 Candidatus Odyssella thessalonicensis
ACGACGGCCGTCGCGTCGTCGATCGCGTCGATGATCTTCTCCCCAGGCACGAGTTTCAATTCGTGCTTCCCACCGAGCATGTCGATGAGGCCCTGCGCCACATAGAGGTCGGTGGGGAAATTGCCGGGCTCGGAGAGGATCACGCGCCGGCCGGGGCGCAGACGCAGCGAAGCGGCGAGCAGCTTGAAGAGATTGACCGAGGTCGAGTCGGCGACGACGACCTCGTTCGCCTGAGCGCCGATCAGGCGCGCCACCTTGGCGCCCGCGCGCTGCGGCAGGTCGATCCAGCGATGGAGGTTCCAGCTCTTGATGAGATCGCGGCCCCACTGCGCCTCGACCGCGTCCTGAATCCGCGCCGCCGCCGCCTTCGGCAGCGCGCCCAGGGAATTGCCGTCGAGATAGACGACGTTGGGCGGCAGCAGGAAGCGCTCGCGGAAGGCAGCGAGCGGATCGGCGCGGTCGCGGGCCTCGCAGTCGGCGCGGGTGAGTTTGTTCATCGTGAGACGACTTGGATGCGGCGCCAGAGTAAAACCACCAAGACACCAAGACACCAAGGGGAAAATCGAGCGCCATGCGCGCATGCTTCCTCCCCCGCGATAGCGGGGGAGGTGGACCGCGCCCATCTCGCGCGCGGGACGGAGGGGGCGAGTAAAGCTGGCCGCGCCGCTGCGGAAAGCGCGCCGGATGCTCTTCACCTGCCGCTGTGCGAGCTCGGCCTGCCCCCCATCCCGACCTTCCCCGCTATCGCGGGGGAAGGAGCAGGTTCAGCGGATGAACAGCGCCGTGAAGTAGTAGGCGCCGTCGGCGCGCTGGGCGATGCCGACGCCGAGGCTGGTGTAGTCCTCTTCGATCACGTCCTTGTGGCGGTAGCTCGAGAGCCACGAGCGCATCGCGGTCTGCGCCGGGTCGCCCATGCCGCGGTTGAAGGCGAGGATCTCGCCGCCGGCGCGATAGCCGAACGAGCCCATATGCGGCATGAGGCGGCCCTGCATGCCGGCGTGGTTCATGGCTGCAGCACCCGAGGCCATGGCGGCGCTGTGCGATCGCGCCGTCGCCGCGAGGCCCGGGTGCTCGGCCAGAGGGCGCATGCCCTTCGAGAGGCGGTAGAGATTGATGTGGTTGAACACGGTGCGCTCGAGCGTCGCGATGTCGAGCCGGCCGGCGCTGTGCGCGACGGGGTAAGCGGGGCGATAGACCTGGTGGACCGGGCGATGGACGTAACGGCTCGCGGCCGGCCGGTAAGACGTCGTGTAGCTCGGCGCGAAGCTTGGCGACGTGGTGCGCAGGCGCTCGAAGTACGGCGCGAGATCGCCCTCGGAGGCGGCGGCAGGCGCGGTGCCGGCGATAAGAGCCGCGCCGAGGGCAAGGGCGGGCAGAGAGGCGACGATCGGAGACTTCGGCATTTACGATTCCTCGCTCGTTGCACTTGCCCCGCGAGCGAGGGTTGCCGAAGCCGGTTAACATGCAGTTAGCGCGCGTGCGGGAATGGCGCCGCGACCGCCGCTCCGCCAATCGAACACGCATATCAACGTCGCCGGCCAGCGGGCTGATTCCGCGAGATGAATCGCGCCGCTTGGGATGCGTCGTGCGGAAGGCTATTCTGCCGCGCGCATGGCTGAAGGAAATCTTCGATGAAATTGGCCGATCTGCCGACACCGTCGCTGATCCTCGACCGCCGCGCGCTCGCGGCCAATTGCGCGGCCATGGCGGCGCGCGCACAGCGGCTCGGCGTGCGCCTGCGCCCGCACATGAAGACCGCGAAATCGGCCGAAGCGGCGAAGATCGCCACGGCCGGGCAGTTCGGCGGCATCACCGTCTCGACCCTGGCCGAGGCGCAATACTTCGCCGAGCACGGATTCCGCGACATGACCTATGCGGTCGGCCTCGTGCCGGGCAAGGTCGACGAGATCGTGCGGCTCGAGCGGCTCGGCGTGCGCATGCAGTGCCTCGTCGATAACGTCCCGGCCGTGGCGGCGGTGGCCAAGCGTGCCGCAGCGCTCGACGCCGCGCTCGCGCTGCTGATCGAGATCGAAACCGGCGGCGGGCGCGCCGGTGTGCTGCCCGAGCAGCCGGAGCTGCTCGAGATCGGCCGCGCGATCGCCGCGGCGGCCCGGCTCAGGCTCATCGGCGTGCTCACCCACGCCGGCCATTCCTACAAGCGCAAGGGCGAAGCCGCGATCGCGGCCGTGGCCGAGGAGGAGCGGGCGGGCGTGGTACGTGCGGCGGAGCGCCTCAAGGCGGCGGGCCTGCCGTGCCCGGTGGTGAGCGTCGGCGCGACACCGACGGCGGTGTTCGCGCGCTCGCTCGAGGGCGTCACCGAGATGCGGCCCGGCGTCTACACCCTGATGGACCTCTACCAGCTCGCGATCGGCGTGTGCCGCCGCGAGGACATCGCCGCCTCGGTGCTGGCCACCGTGATCGGCCACAACCCGCGCACCGGGCGCATCCTGGTCGATGCCGGCGCGCTGGCCCTCTCGCAGGACCGCGGCGCGGCGGGCTTGATGGAGCACACCGGCTTCGGCTGGGTGTGCTCCGAGACGGGCGCGCGCCTCGACGGGCTCTACGTCGCCGAGGTCAATCAGGAGCACGGCATGATCGCGGCGGCATCGGGTGCTCTGCCGTGGGAGCGCCTGCCGATCGGCGCGCGCGTGCGCATCCTGCCGAACCACGCCTGCATGATGGCGGCGCCCTACGAGCGCTACAACGTCGTCGATGGCGGCGACACCGTCGTCGCCGTGTGGGACAAGGCGCGCGGGTGGTGACGCCGCCTTCGCGGCGTCATCCTGAGCGACGGACCGAAGGTCCGCGCGAAGGATCTCTCGCGCGTGGGGCGCGGCGCGCGATCATGGCGCGCGGTCGTGCCTGCAAGAGATCCTTCGCTGCGCTCAGGATGACGTTGTGGGTTAGCTGCGCCGATCGACGAATCGCGGCGCCTTCACCGCGCCCTCGAATTCGCGCGCGAGCGTGGCGGAGTCGAGGATCACCAGCTCCGGCGTCACCTCGAACACCTTCTTGATCTTGGCCGCGAGCGTCTGGCGCAGTGCTTGCGCATCGGCGCCGCGCCTGGCTTCGAAAGAGACGCGCAGCTGATCGAGATCGCCGGCGGTCACGACCTCGCATTTGAAGTCGTTCACCTGGGCCTCGGCAAACATCATGTCCTCGAATTCCGAGTGGTTGATGTTGACGCCGCGCACCTTGAAGAAGCCGGTCGTGCGGTTGGCGTGGCGCAGCAGCGGGAACACCGAGAACGGCCCGTCGTGCTTGCCCTCGCTGTGCAGCGAGACGAGATCGCCCGAGCTCCAGCGGATGAACGGCGTCGCGTGATTGGTGAAGAGCGAGGTCGTGACGAGGGTGCCGACCTCGCCTTCCGGCACCGGCTCCCAGGTATCGGGGTCGAGCACCTCGATCAGGAACATGTCGGTCCAGACGCGGTGGCCGTCGTGGCCGTCGTCCTCGGCCGCCATCAATCCGCACTCGGTCATGCCGAAGGTGTCGTAGACGGTGGCCCCCCAGCTGCGCTCGATCTTGGCGCGCTTCGCCGCCGAGAGCGGCTCGGCCGAGGGCACGATCTTTCTGACGCCGATCGCGGCGAGATCGATGCCGGCGGCCTCGGCGAGATTGGCGAGATGGATGCCGTAGCTCGACATGCCCATCCACACGGTAGGCCGCAAGTCGCGGATCAGCTGGATCTGCACCGCCGAGGGCGTGCCGGCGCCCGAGCCAGCCCAGTTCACGCCGACGCCCGCCGCCTGGCAGACGCGCGCATACATGTGGCCGACCGGGTGGATGCCGAGCGGGTAGGAGATGTGCGCGGTGTCACCCTTCTTGACGCCGGCGCATTCGAGGCCGCGCGTGAACGAGAGCAGGCAATAGGGCGCGTCTTCGAAGCTGCGCGGATAGAACAGCGGCTTCCCGGTCGAGCCGCCCGAGCGCCAGTACTCCCAGATCGTGTCGCGCGGCGCGGTGTTGAACTCGTCGTAGAACTGGCGCTCGCTGAGCGCCCTCAGTTCCTCTTTGTGCAGGATCGGAATCTTCCGCCATTCGGCGGGATCGTCGAGCTTGGTGGGATCGATGCCGGCGAGGCGCTTCTTGTGGAACGGCGCCTTGAGCGCGCGTTCGAACGCGATGCGCTTGCGCTCGCGCTGAATGCGCTCGATCTCGGCGCGGGATTTGGGAA
>SBBV01000334.1 GCA_005240015.1 Candidatus Odyssella thessalonicensis
AGCTATGGCCTGCCGCCCGAAGCCAAGACCGCGGCGCGGCTCGCCGCGCGCGCGGAGATCGAGAACGGCGGCGCGGGCAAGAACTGGCCCGTGCTGTTCTGGGCCAAGGATCCGGTCGACGTCTTCACGCTGCACATCCAAGGCTCGGGCCGCATCGTGCTCGGCGAGGGCGGCTTCGTGCGCGTCTCCTACGCCGGCAACAACGGCCACGGCTATGTCGCGATCGGGCGCCTGATGAAAGAGCGCGGCATACTCCCCGCCGACGGCGTCAACATGCCGGCGATCCAGGCCTGGCTCCGTGCCAATCCCGCAGCCGGCCGTGCGCTGATGCAGGAGAATCCGCGCTTCATCTTCTTCCGCGAGCTGCCCGACTCGGCGGCAACCCGGGGCCAGCTCGGCGTGCCGCTCACCGCGCTTGCGAGCCTCGCGGTCGACCCCGCTTTCATTCCGTTGGGCCTGCCGCTCTGGCTCGACACCAACTGGCCGCGCGAGAAGGAGACGAAGCTGCGCACGCTTGTGATTGCGCAAGACACCGGCGCCGCGATCAAGGGGCCGGTGCGCGGCGATCTTTTCTTCGGCTATGACCGCGGCGCCGCGCTCGATGCCGGCCACATGGCCGAGCGCGGGCGCTATTTCCTGTTCCTGCCAAAGGCGAAGTGAACAGGGAGGCGGGGAGAAGAAAAAAGGATTCACCACCAACGCTCCAAGGCCAAGAAGGAAAAGGAGAGAGGTTGGGCGGCGCGAGGAAAGGGGCGTTCTTCTCTTTCTTCGCGCGCGTCCTCGCGCGCTCCCTTCCCTTCTTGGAGTCTTGGAGCCTTGGTGGTGAATCCTTTTCTTCTCCCTGCCTCCCCGCCTCCCTGTTCACTTATCTTTTTCGTGACTTTGTAACGGCTTCGCCCTTGACCCCGCGTCTTTAACGCGGAGACTGCCTGCCATGTCCCCGCGCCCCCAGAATCCCTCGGTTGGGCTGTTCGCGACCTGCCTCGTCGATCTGTTCCGGCCGAGCGTCGGTTTCGCCGCGGCGAAGCTGCTCGAGGACGTGGGCTGCCGCGTCGCGCTGCCGCGCGGCCAGACCTGCTGCGGCCAGCCCGCCTACAATTCCGGCGACAAGGCGAACGCGAAGCGCCTCGCGCGCCGCACCATCGCCGCGTTCCGTCATTTCGACTATGTCGTCGTACCGTCGGGCTCGTGCGGCGGCATGATCAAGACGCACTATCCGGAAGCGCTCGCCGACGACCGGAAATGGCTGCCGCGCGCGCGCGCCTTCGCCGAAAAGACCTACGAGCTCGTCTCCTTCCTGCACGACGTGATGGGCGTGCGCGACGTGAAGGCCCGCTTCGAGGGCATCGCGGCCTATCACGATTCCTGCTCGAGTCTGCGCGAGATGGGCGTGCGCGTGCAGCCGCGCGCGCTGCTCGCGAGCGTGACGGGCCTGGGCCTGCGCGAGCTGCCGGGGCGCGATGCCTGCTGCGGCTTCGGCGGCACGTTCTGCGTCAAGTATCCCGAGATCTCGAACCACATGGTGGCCGACAAGTGCCGCGAGATCGCCGAGAGCGGCGCCGACACCGTGCTCTCGGGCGACATGGGCTGCCTGATGAACATCGCCGGGAAGCTTTTGCGCGAGGGGCGCGCGATCCGCGCCTATCACGTGGCCGAGGTGCTCGCCGGCGTCGAAGCGGCGCCGATCGGCCAGGTGAAGCCCGAGGCTGAGGAAGCGACGGCATGATCCGCCTTCGCCAAGGCTTCGGCGGACGAGGGGCACTTGTGGGCCGTAGCCCGGAGGGCGAACGCCCATGACGGAGATGTCGCCGCTGCACTTCAAGGAGAATGCGATCCGCGCGCTGGGCGACGCCGAGCTGCAGCGGGCGCTCGGCAACATGCGCCAGGGCTTCATCGAGAAGCGCACCAAGGCCGCCGAGCGCCTGCCCGAGTTCGACGCGCTGCGCGACAAGGCGAAGGAGATCAAGGACCATGTCCTCGCCCATCTCGATCTGTACTTGGAGGCATTCGAGAAGAACTGCGTCGCCGGCGGCGGCACGGTGCACTGGGCGAAAGATTCGGCGCAGGCGCGCGACATCGTCCTGAACATCTGCCGGCTGGTCGGCGCCGAGACCGTGACCAAGGGCAAGTCGATGGTGGGGGAGGAGATCGAGATCAATCCCTTCCTCGAAGCGAACGGCATCCGCCCGATCGAGACGGATCTCGGCGAATACATCATCCAGCTCCGCAACGAGCCGCCCTCGCATCTCATCGCGCCGGCGATCCATGTGAACAAGGAGCAGATCGCCGACGCGTTCCGCCAGCATCACCGCGATCTCTCGCCCGAGCGGCCGCTCACGGACCGCGCGGCGCTCCTGAACGAGGCGCGGCGCGCGCTGCGCGAGCGCTTCCTCGAGGCCGATGTCGGCATCACCGGCGCGAATTTCCTGATCGCCGAGACCGGCTCGACCGTGATCGTGACGAACGAGGGCAACGGCGACCTCACGCAGACCCTGCCGCGCATCCATATCGTGCTCGCGAGCATCGAGAAGGTGGTGCCGAATTTCGACGACGCGGCGACCCTGATCCGCGTGCTCGCGCGCTCGGCGACCGGGCAGGAGATGTCGGTCTACACGACGGTCTCGACCGGGCGGAAGCGCCCGGGCGACCTCGACGGACCCGAGCAGTTCCACGTCGTGCTGATCGACAACGGCCGGAGCAAGCTGATCGGCACCGAGTTCCAAGAGGTCTTGCGCTGCATCCGCTGCGGCGCCTGCCTCAATCACTGCCCCGTCTACGGCTCGGTCGGCGGCCACGCCTACGGCTCGGTCTATCCGGGGCCGATCGGAAAGGTTTTGACGCCGGCGCTCCAGGGGCTCGAGAACGCGCGCGACCTTCCCAACGCCTCGACCTTCTGCGGGCGCTGCGAGGAAGTGTGCCCGATGCGCATTCCGCTGCCGAAGATGATGCGGCACTGGCGCGAGCAGGAATACGCGAAGCGCATGGTCGCACCGCGCGTGCGCTGGGCCTTGCGCCTCTGGGCGCTCGCCGCGCGCCTGCCGAGCCTCTACCATTTCGGCGCGCGGCTCGCGGCGTGGTGGCTCTACCGCCGCGGCAAGAAAGGCCGCGGCCGGCTTGCCAAGGTTCCCTACGGCGAAGGCTGGACGCGGTTTCGCGATTTCCCGGCGCCGCTCGGCAAGACGTTCCAGAGCCAGTGGCGCGGCCCGCGCCGGCACCGCAGGCCTTCCCCATGAGCACGGCGCGCGAGCAGATTTTCGCGGCGCTGCGCCAGGGCTTCCGTGGGCGCAACGAGGCCGCGGCCAAGGTGGGCGTCGACGCGCGCCTGGCGCGGCGCGCGCCCAATCTCGTGCCGGCGCGCGCCAAGCCCGAACAGAAGAGGGCGGCGGTGGCGGCGTTCACGGCCATGGCCGAGGAGGCCGCGGCGACCGTCGCACGCGTCAACACCATGATCGACGTGCCCGGCGCCGTCGCCGACTATCTCCGCAACCACAATCTGCCGATGCGCGCGGCGCTGGCGCCCGATCCGCTGCTCGACGCCGCGCGCTGGGAGCGGCGCAAGACGCTCGAGGTGCGCAAGGGACGGGCGGAGGCGTTCGACGAGGTCGGGATCAGCCTCGCCTATCGCGGCGTGGCGGAGACTGGGACGCTCGTGATGCTCTCGGGCGAGAACACGCCGACCACGCTCAACTTCCTGCCCGAGACCGAGATCGTGATCCTGCCGGCCGACCGCGTCGTCGGCGCCTACGAGGAGGCGCTGGCGCCGTTGCGCTCGAACAGCGAGGACGGTTCGCGCCATTCGTTGCCGCGCGTCGTGAACTTCGTGACCGGCCCCTCGCGCAGCGCCGATATCGAGCAGGCGCTGCAACTGGGCGCGCACGGGCCGCGGCGCCTCCACATCGTCATCGTCGACGACGCCGCGGGCCCATGACGCGGCGGCCCAAACCCATCGAGCGCGATCCGCCGTGGCTGCGCCTCGGCCCTGCCGCCGACGCGCCCGATGAAGGCGACGACGGCGAGCGCCTCTGGAAGCGCATCGCCGAGGGTGTCAAGCCGCTCAAGGAGACCAAGCACAAACGCCACGCCCGCCCCTCCTCTCTTGAGGGGGAGGTGTCGCGCCCGAAGGGCTCGACGGCGGGGGCAATGGCGCCGGCGGCGGAGAGAACCCCCTCAGCCGGGAACCTCCCCCTCAAGGCGGGAGCGAAGAGAGACGGCCCGCCGCCGCTCATACCCGGCGAGCTCGCCGGCCTCGACCGCCGCAGCGGCGAAAAATTGCGCAAGGGCCAGATGCCGGTCGAGGCCAAGCTCGATTTGCACGGTATGACCCAGGCGGCCGCGCATGCGGCCGTGGCGCGCTTCATCGAAGCGCAGCACGCGGCCGGCAAGCGCTGCGTGCTCATCGTCACCGGCAAGGGCGGAAAATCCGCCGATCCGTTCCAGCCCAAGGCCGTGCCGGGGCGCTTCACCTTCTCCGCCGGCCGCGGCGTGCTGCGCGATGCGCTGCCGCGCTGGCTCAACGAGCCCGCGCTCCGCGGCCACATCATCGCCGCCCAGCCGGCGAGCCGCGCTCATGGCGGCGAGGGTGCTATGTACGTGCTGCTGAAGCGGAAGCGGTAGCCCCGGCCCGCCGCGCATGATCATGGCGCTCGCCGCTGGAGCGCGCTGCGCAATCTACCGGTGGGCGCTCGCGGTTCATGGTGCCGGGGTTGCGCGCAGTCGATTGACCGCGCCATTCCGAAATGTTCTGCTCGTCCGACTGCGTGTTCACCGGCGGGGGGGGAATCATGGCTTTCGGGTATTCGCCGGGAACGGCCGCCGTGCTCGTGGTCGTCGCGGCCGTCGCGGCCCATAGCTTCGTCCCGGCGCGCGCCGAGCAAAGCCGGCCGGTCCCGCCGCAGCGTGCCGAAGCCATCGTCGTTCCCGGCGGCCGCTTCGCCTCGATGCAGGACTATCTCGCCGGAAGCTGGGCGGCGACGCGGCCGGCGACGCACGTGAATTTTCGCATCCGGTTCATGCGCAACGGCCAGTTCAGCTTCAGCGATCAGGCGGGCGGGACGAGCGTTCACGGGCGCTACGAGGGACGACCGAACGCCGTCCACATGTGGATCCAGCGCGCCTGCAACGACCACGGCCGCAACTGCGAAGACCGCAACCCGCCCACCGAGGCCACCTATCCGATAAGTCCGCTCAACGCCAACGAATACGAATCCGCCGACGAGCATTGGCGGCGGCTCTCGCGCGAGTGACGCGGCCGCGAGCGCTGCGGGCGCGACCGCCGCTCATCGGCTCGAATCGCCGCTGACGCCGCGCACGAATTTCAGCACGGCCGCGATTGCCGCCTCGCTCCAGAGATCGTTGTGGCCGAGGTTCGGCACGATCACCAGCGTCTTGGGCTCGCGCGCGCGTGCGAACAGCCGCTGCGCGTGGTCGGCGGGCACGATCTCGTCGCGCGCGCCCTGGAGGATCAGCACCGCCGCGCCGATGGCGTCGATCTTCTCGGCATTCTCGTAGCGGTCGCGGACGATGAGGCGCACGGGCAGGAACCAGTAGTGCGCAGCGGCCACGGCGGCGGTCGACGCGAACGCCGCCTCGAGGATGACGCCGCCGGCCGCGCCTTTGCCGTCCGTCGCAAGCTCCCGCGCCAGCTGCACGGCGGGCCCGCTGCCGACCGATTCGCCGTAGAGCACCCAGCGCCGGCGCGCGATGCCTTGCTTTGCGAGGAACGCCGCAGCCGCGCGCGCGTCGGCGTAGAACCCGGCTTCGCTCGGCGCGCCGGGATTGCCGCCGTAGCCCCGATACTCGACCAGCAGCACGCCAAACCTGGCTTGAGCCAGCGCCTCGGCCTTCAACGCGCGGTCGGCAATCGACCCGGCATTGCCGTGGAAGAGAACGACGACCGCCGCGGATGGGTCGGGCGGCGGATGGTACCAGGCGATGAGCCTGAGCCCGTCCGCCGTTTCGAGCGCTTCCGCGGCGAAGCCCTTCAACCCGGCATCGGCCGGCGTGCCGGCCACGCCCATCGGGAAATAGAGGTAAGAGCGCTGCATCAGGTACGCGGCCGCGCAGAGCGCGGCATAGACGGCGACAAGAATGAACAGCCAGCTCATTCGACGGGCCCGCATGGGCGCCGAGCCTAGCCGTCATCCCGAGCGATCGCCACGGCCGCGCCCATGGCGGCGAAGGCGCGCTGTATGTGTTGCTGAAGCGGAAGCAGTAGCCGTTGGCGAGAGGCATTCACCTCGCGGCTGGTTCTAAAAGGTCAATCCCGAGGTCGGCGAAGTGCCGCCTGTTGAATGTCGCGAGCTGGGCGCGATGCGCGCGAACGATGCCAGCGATCTGCATATCGCGGAACTCCACCGGCCGGCCCAGCCTTTGCCGATGCCCGACCAACTCGGCCGCGGACTTCGCCGCCGTCGCGTCAAACGGCAGCACGCGATCGCCGATTTCGGCCATCGTGGCCGCTAACGCCTGCTCGAGGTTTTGTCGCCTCCGGGAGTGAGCCAATAGCTCGATTCCGGTTTGAATTTCGAAAATCGTGATCGCGGTCGTGTACACCTCGGTTTCGGCCTGGCGATTCAGCCAGTGTCGCACGGAAGCGTCCGGCTCCGGGCGCATGAGCGCAGAGAGAACGTTCGTATCGAGGACGATCACTTTCCGAAGCGCGCCGGACGCACGGGAAATCCGCGGAATTCGCGGATTTCGCCCTCCGCAAATCCAATCCGCTTGAAGCGGCGGGCGATGCGAGTACCCAGCCCCTCGCGGTTCTTGGCCAGCGGCTTCACTGCTTCGCGCAGGATATGCCGCGCTTCTTCCTCCATGCTACGGCCGTGTTTCTCCGCCCGGCGTTTCAGCCGTTCCTTCACGTCGCGGTCAAGCTTGCGGACAATGAGCTGGGCCATACAGCGGCTCTCGGAGAGTGATATCATGATATCAGTAGGCGCCGCCAGCCGGCAAGATGCGGCCGCTCAAAGAATGAACCGACTCAGATCCGCGTTCTTCGCGAGGTCGCCGACCTTGGCGGCGACGTAGGCGCGGTCGATCGTGAGCGAGGTGCCGGCCCTGTCGGTGGCGGCGAAGCTGATCTCCTCGAGCACCTTCTCCATCACCGTGTGGAGGCGGCGCGCGCCGATGTTCTCGACGCTCTGGTTGATCTCGGCCGCGGTGTCGGCGATCGCGTCGATGCCGTCCTCGGAAAAATCGAGCGTCACCTGCTCGGTGGCGAGCAGCGCCTTGTATTGCTTGACGAGGCTGTTCTCGGGCTCGCGCAGGATGCGGCAAAAATCGTCGCGCGTGAGCGCTTTCAACTCGACGCGGATCGGCAGGCGGCCCTGGAGCTCGGGCAGGAGGTCCGAGGGCTTCGAGAAGTGGAATGCGCCCGAGGCGATGAACAGGATGTGGTCGGACTTCACCGGCCCGTGCTTGGTCGCGACGGTCGTGCCC
>SBBV01000581.1 GCA_005240015.1 Candidatus Odyssella thessalonicensis
CCGAGAGCGAATGCATGCTGGCGAAGCAACGCCGCGTGCGCTCGGAGCGGGCGAAGCTCCTGGCCGAGGGAAAGCGCGCCACGCGCGAGCGCTTCGGCATCGACGAGGACGTGTGCACGGGCGACCATTCCTGCATCCGCCTCTCGGGCTGCCCGTCGCTGACGATCAAGGAGAACCCGGATCCGCTCCGGAAGGATCCGGTCGCGCATGTGAACACGGGCTGCGTCGGCTGCGGCCTCTGCGGCGAGGTGGCGCACGCGGCGATCCTCTGCCCCAGCTTCTTCCGCGCCGAGATCGTCTACAACCCGACCAAGCTCGAGCGCTTGCTGGCGCGCCTGCGCCAGAAGATCATCCGCCCGTTCATGACCAAGGAAGCGATCCGCCTGGCGCCGCCGCTGGCGCAGCAGGTGATGGAACCCGAAGAAGCCGCCAAGGCGGCGTGAAAGTGAAGGTTACAGGAGCCGGGGAGTCGGGGAGGAAAGGGATTGCGCGCCAAGGGCGCGCCTAAAAGAATTTCCCCGACTCCCGACTCCTGCTCACTTAAAACAGCGTTGTAGCAGGCTCGCCTGCGCAGGTGAATTGAGATGGCGAAAGACACACCGCGTCCGATCACGCTGCTGATCGCCGCCATGGGCGGCGAGGGCGGCGGCGTCTTGACCTCGTGGATCGTGAGCGCGGCGCGGAAATCGGGCTATCCGGTGCAGGCGACCTCGATCCCCGGTGTCGCGCAGCGCACGGGGGCCACGACCTACTACATCGAACTCATCCCCGCGACCTACACCGAGATCCAGGAGCGCGAGCCGGTCCTCGATCTTCATCCCGCGCCGGGCGATGTCGACATCGCGGTGGCGACCGAGCTGCTCGAGACGGGCCGCGTGATCGAAAAGGGCTATGTGAGCCCGGACCGCACGCTGTTGATCGCCTCGACGCACCGCATCTACGCGCTCGGCGAGAAGATGGCGATGGGCGACGGCCGCTACGACAGCGACAAGGTCCTCGCGGCCGCCAAGCAGATGGCGAAGAAGACGCTGCTGTTCGACATGGAAAAAGCGGCGGCCGAAACCGGCAGCGTCATCAACTCGGTGATCTTGGGCGCCATCGCCGGCGCCGGCGTGCTGCCGATCCCGCGCGAGACCTTCGAGGCCTGCATCAAGGAAGAGGGCATCGCGGTCAAAGCGAACCTCGCCGGCTTTGCCGCCGGCCTCGCCTACGGCAAGGGCGAGGTGGTCGAGCTCAAGCGCAAGCGCGACATCACGCTGGCGCCGCCGCCCGCGCCCGAATACAGGACGCACAAGGCGGCGGGCGAGCTCAAGGCCCGCATCGAGCGCGACTATCCCAAGGCCTTGCAGCCGCTGATCCTCGAGGCCTGCGGCCGCACGCTCGACTACCAGGACGCCAAATACGCGCGGCTCTATCTCGATCGGCTCGACACCGTGGCGGCAATCGACAAGGCGCGCGGCGACGGCGACTGGAGGCTCACCGCGGAGACGGCGCGCTATCTCGGCCTGCGCATGACGTTCGAGGACGTGATCCGCGTGGCGCAGTTGAAGACCCGGCCCTCGCGCATGGCGCGCGTGCGGCGCGAGGTGCAGGCCGCACCCGATCAGCTCGTCAAGCAGACCGAGTTCCTGAAGCCCGGCATCGACGAATTCGCGTCGTTGATGCCGCCCTGGATGGCGCGCCCCTTGATCCGCTGGGCCGAGAAGACGCCCGAGCGCAAGAAGAAGACGCATATTGGCATGTACGTCCGAACCGATACGGTGTCGGGCTACATGAAGCTCCGGCTCATGGCCGGCATGCGCTGGTGGCGCCGCGCCGGCTATCGCTACAAGGAAGAGCAGAAGCAGATCGAGGGCTGGCTCGATCTCGTGCGCCAAGCGGCAGCACTTGGGCGCGAATTCGGGCTCGAGGTCGTCGAGCTCGCGCGCCTCGTCAAGGGCTACGGCAGCACGCACAAGCGCGGCACGACCAATTTCGACCGCATCGTCGAGGCCGTCGTGAAGCCGTGCCTCGCCGCCAAGCGCGCCAACGCCGCGGCCGTGACGAAAGCCCGCGACGCCGCGCTCGCCGACCCCGAAGGGGAGACGCTCGCCAATACGTTGGCCGAGCTCACGGCGCCCGCACCCGCCCGCGCGGCGGAGTAGTACCCAACCGTCATCCTGAACGAAGCGAAGGATCTCTGCCCGCCGGGCACGGCGTCGACGGCGGCGCTCAGTCTCGCATGTAAGGGATCCTTCGCTTCGCTCAGGATGACGGCTTTGATTGCGCCGCTGTTACGCCCTCGGCCTCCGCTGGTGCGCGTTCCAGTAGCGCTCGAGGTTGGCGACGAGCGCCGGCGAGGCATGGCAATAGGCCTGCTCGCGCGCATAGATGGAGAGATAGCGGCACATCGCGGAGAGCGGCTCGTCGCTGATGCGGAACGCACGGCGGTTGGCGGCGGCGTTGACCATGCCGGAATTGGTGAGGCCCGCGGCCACGCGCTCGATCGCCGCGTCCATCGCGGCGGGCTCGACGATCTCGTCGCAGATGAGGCGCCCTTCCGGTGAATCGCAGTCGATGCGGCGCTCGTACATGATTGCCTGGCGCGCGAGGCGGTCGCCGACGAAGCGCGGGAGCCGCAGATTGGCCATGCCGGGAATGATGCCTTCCTTGCGCGCGGGCAAGGTGAGATAGGCGCCGCGCGCGGCAAGGACGTAGTCCATCACCAAGAGGATCTGGCAGTGCCCGCCGATCCCGAATTCCTCGACAACGGCGATCCAGAGCTTCTCGCGCGTCTCGGCGAGCGTCTCGTCAAGCGACACCTTGTCGCCCGGGTCCGCGGCGCGCGTGAGTCCGCGATACATCTTGTTGAGCAGGCCGAGGTCGCGCACGAGGTAGAAGAGGTAAGGGATCTTGCCCCAATAGAGGTTGGTGAGGTTGAGGCCGGCGCCGAACACGCGCCGGCCGCCGTATTTCGGATGCGGGATCGGCGCGCCGCGCAGCACGCAGATCGCCGTATCGGGATCGAGCAGCGCGAGATCGACCGCGGTCTCGAGCGGCGCCACGGTCGTCTCGTCCTCGGCATTGAGCGCGGCCGGGTTCTGCATCGTCACGATGCTGATGGCACCTTGCCGCTCGACCGATGCGCGGCCGAGATCGAGGCGGCCGGTACGCCGCAGCTCTTCCAGCCGCGCGGCCGACTCGGGAAGCGGGAGCATCATCGCGTGGCAGAGGTGCAGCGCCAGCTTCTCGCGCGCCATCAGGCGCGAAACGAAGAGGCCGTGGTCGATCTCGATGCCTTCCTTGTCGGCCTGCTTCAACGCCGCCTCGCGCGCGAGCACCTCGCGCGACGGCACGAGACCGGGCACGAGCTCGGCAGTAGCAGCGATGAGGTCCTCGAGGCGCACGTAGCGTGTGAGATCGCCGGTGAGCTTGCGGTAGATCGTCTCGACATGCGCTTCGAGGAACGCGATGCGGCCCCGACACGCAGCCTCGTGCCCGGTCTCGTGCCGTCGCGCGAGGTGCTCGCGCGCGAGGCGGCGTTGAAGCAGGCCGACAAGGAAGGCATCG
>SBBV01000114.1 GCA_005240015.1 Candidatus Odyssella thessalonicensis
CCCCTACGTGTGAAACGACTCTGGGAGAACGCGCCGTGGGCAGCCAGGCACAGCTGACGCTCAAGAAGATCGGCACCGACGGATTCCGCTACGAGGGCGTCGCGATCCACACGCTCGTCATCGCGGGCTGGACCGGGCGCAACCAGGAGGCGCTCGAAAAGCACATCACGGAGCTCGAGGAGCTCGGCGTGGCACGCCCCAAGACCACGCCGATCTTCTACCGCGTCGCCGCTTCGCTGCTCACCGCCGCCGACGAGATCCAGGTCTCGGGCGAGAACACGAGCGGCGAGGTCGAATTCGTCATCTACCAGCTTGCCGACGGCGCGTGGGTTGGCCTGGGCTCCGACCACACCGACCGCAAGGCCGAAGCGATCGGCGTCTCGCTCGCCAAGCAGCTCTGCGCGAAATCGGTGAGCAGCGAGGTGTGGCGCTTCGCCGACGTGGCACCGCATTGGGAAAAGCTCGTGTTGCGTTCGTGGGCGTGGGTCGGCGGCCAGCGCCATCCCTATCAAGAGGGACCGGTGACCACGATGCGTGCACCCGACGATCTTATTTCGCGCTTTGGTGGGCTGAAGACCGGCTCCGCCATGTTTTGCGGAACGCTCGCCGTCAAGGGGGGAATTCGCCCGGCCGATGCGTTCGAGATGGAGTTGGAAGATCCCGTGCTTCGGCGTAGCATCCGCCAGAAATATCGCGTGGCCGTTCTGCCGGTTGAGGGCTGAGCGCCGCGTCGAATCGAACCAGGGTTAGAACGCGATGCCGTTCAACAAGCCGCACATGGAGTTCGTCGAGCTCGACATGGCGCAAGGCTGGGAAACGCCGGAGGGCTATCCGCCGGGCATCAAGCAGAAAATCCTCGCCAGCGACATCGACGAAACGAAGAAGACCGGCAGCCGCACGCGGCTCTTGAAATTCGACGCCGGGACCTTCACTACGGCACCGTTCGTTCACGACCATTGGGAGGAAGTGTATCTCGTCTCGGGCGACCTCGTCGTCGGCAACGATGCCGAAGGGAAGGGCGGCGAACCGTTCAAGGCGCCGACCTATGCCTGCCGGCCGCCCGGCGTGTATCACGGTCCATTCAAGTCGGAACGCGGTTGCCTGCTCTACGAGATTCATTACTACGACGAAACGCGGCCCTACAAAGGGCCGAGACCGTAGCCGGCACCGACATGCCGGAGGCTCTCCATCCCCCGGGAGGCTCTGCTTTGGAACAGTTGAAGCCGCTCTCTCTGCAGCATAGCGCGTATCGCGAGATCAAACGGCGGATCGTGACCGCGATCTACCGTCCCGGCGAGCAGATCAACACGGCGCAGATCTGCGCGCAGCTGCGCATCGGGCGCACACCCGTGCACCTCGCGATTCATCGGCTCGAGACCGAGGGCCTGATCGAGATCCTGCCGCGGCGCGGCATCGTCGTGAAGCCGATCGACCGCGACGGGATGATGGAGCTGATCGAGGCGCGCTACATGGTCGAGCCGGAGGTTGCGGCGCTCGCCGCCGCGCGCGCCACCGACCGCGAGTTCGCCGCCATGCGCGAGATCCTCGACCGCATTCCGGCGATCGCCGAGGCCGGCGACTCCGAGCAGTTCATGGAGACCGATCTCGAGTTCCACCGCACCATGGCCGCCGCCGCGCGCAACCACCCGCTCACCGACTTCCTCGCCGGCATGCACGAGCACTGCACGCGGCTCTATTTCATCTCGGTCAGCAACAAGCAGCACGACCAGCGCATCATCAAGGAGCACGAGGAGATCTTCGACGCGCTCGTGCGCCGTGATTCCGAAGCTGCGCGCGCGGCGCTGCGCAAGCACATCGAGAGCCTCCGCAGCAACGTGCGCGACCGCGTCTAGCGCATCCGGCCACCGGAGCGGCGCATGCTGACGATCGGCGTGGCGCGCCGGGCCCTCGCCGAGGGAAAGACCTCGTCGCGCACGCTCGTCGAGGCGGCGCTGGCGCGCGCCCGCGACAAGGCGGGCGAGGGCCCGCGCGCCTTCACCCGGCTTTATGCCGACGGCGCTACGGCGGCCGCCGAGGCCGCGGACCGCCTCGCCAAAGCCGGCGGCACGCCGGGCCCGCTCGCCGGCATCCCGATCTCGATCAAGGACCTGTTCGATGTCGCCGGCGAGACGACGCTCGCCGGCTCGGTGGCGCTCAAATCCGCGCCGCCGGCCGCGGCCGATGCACCGATCGTGCGCCGGCTGCGCGCCGCCGGCGCCGTCATCGTCGGCAAGACCAACATGACCGAGTTCGCGTTCTCCGGGCTCGGCCTCAACCCGCATTACGGCACGCCGGCGAGCCCGTGGGATCGGAAGACCCGGCGCATCCCCGGCGGCTCCTCGTCGGGCGCCGGCGTCTCGGTCGCCGACGGCATGGCCGTGGCCGCGATCGGCACCGACACGGGCGGCTCGGTGCGCATCCCCGCCGCGTTCAATGGCCTCGTGGGCTTCAAGCCGACGGCGCGGCGTATTCCAACGGCCGGCAGCTTTCCGCTCTCGACCACGCTCGATTCGGTCGGCCCGCTCGCGAATTCGGTCGCCTGCTGCGCGGCCATCGACGCGGTCATGGCCGGCGAGGAGCCGGCGCCGCTGCCCGAGCGTCCGCTGTCGGGGCTGCGCCTGGCGCTGCCGCAACGCTATGTCGTCGACGGCCTCGACGACGCGGTGGCCGCTTCCTTTTCGCGCGCGCTCTCGCGGCTCTCGGCCGC
>SBBV01000214.1 GCA_005240015.1 Candidatus Odyssella thessalonicensis
CAACATCTTCGGCGGCATCATGCGCTGCGACGTGATCGCCGAGGGCGTCGTCGCCGCCGCGCGCGAAGTGGCGCTCCACGTGCCGCTCGTGGTCCGGCTCGAGGGCACGAACGTCGAGCTCGGCAAGAAGATCCTCGCCGAGTCGGGCCTGCCGATTCTCTCCGCCGACAATCTCGCCGACGCCGCCGAGAAGGTGGTCAAGGCCGTCAAGGAGGCCGCCTGAGATGGCCGTGCTGGTCGACAAGAACACGAAGGTCATCTGCCAGGGCTTCACCGGCGCCCAGGGCACGTTCCATTCCGAGCAGGCGATCGCCTACGGTACGAAGATGGTGGGCGGGGTGACGCCGGGGAAAGGCGGCACCAAGCATCTCGACCTGCCGGTGTTCGACACCGTGGCCGAAGCCGTCGCCGCGACGGGCGCCAACGCGTCGGTCATCTACGTGCCGCCACCTTTCGCGGCCGACGCGATCCTGGAATCGATTGCCGCCGAAGTGCCGCTCGTCGTCTGCATCACCGAGGGAATCCCGGTGCTCGACATGGTGAAGGTGAAGCGCGCGCTCAACGGATCGAAGTTGCGGCTCATCGGCCCCAATTGCCCCGGCATCATCACGCCCGGCGAGTGCAAGATCGGCATCATGCCGGGCCACATCCACAAGCGCGGCAAGATCGGCATCGTCTCCCGCTCGGGCACGCTCACCTACGAGGCCGTGGCGCAGACGACGGCTGCGGGTCTCGGCCAATCGACCTGCATCGGTATCGGCGGCGATCCGGTCAACGGCACCAACTTCATCGACTGCCTCGACCTCTTTCTGGGGGACCCCGAAACCGAGGGCATCGTCATGATCGGCGAGATCGGCGGCAGCGCGGAGGAAGAGGCCGCGGAGTTCCTCAAGAAATCGAAGGTCAAGAAACCGGTGGTGGGCTTCATCGCCGGCGTCACCGCGCCGCCGGGCCGGCGCATGGGCCATGCCGGCGCGATCATCTCGGGCGGCAAGGGCACGGCCGGCGACAAGATGGCGGCGATGAAGAGCGCCGGCATCGCCGTCGCCGACTCGCCGGCCGCGCTCGGCGCCGCAATGTTGAAACTGATGAAGCGGTAATTACGTACGAGGTTGAGGCGGCACAGGGTTTGGCCGGTGTAGGGGCGGGTTTCAAACCCGCCCCTACCGGTCTAAACGTAGGGAACCGGCCGCCCGGAGTGTCTCACGATGGATGGTGCCCAAGGCAGCGCCCGACGCGATCGCATCGCCGATTCGTTCCTTTACGCGGGCAACGCGGTCTTCGTCTCGCAGCTCTACGAGCAGTTCTTGAAGGACCCGAGCGCGGTCGATCCGGGCTGGCGCACGTTCTTCGCGGCGCTCGGCGAAGAGGAGCGCGCGGCGCTCAGCGAGCTTAGCGGCCCCTCCTGGGCGCCGTGCTCGACGCGCGTGATCGGCGCGGACGGTGCCGCCGCGGCGAAAGTGGCAGCCAAGACCAACGGTGCAGCGGCGGCTGCTTCGGCCGAACAGCTGCGCGCGGCGGCGCTGGCCTCGATCCGCGCCTTCATGCTGATCCGCACCTATCGCTCGCGCGGCCACCTGATCGCCAATCTCGATCCGCTCGGCATCGCCGAGCGCAAATATCACAAGGACCTCGACTACAAGAGTTACGGCTTCACCGAGGCCGATCTCGACCAGCCGATCTTCATCAACAGCATCCTGGGCTTCGGCGAGACGGCGACCTTGCAGCAGATCCTCGACCGGCTCGTGCACACCTACTGCGGCAGCATCGGCGTCGAGTATATGTACATCATGGAGCCGGCGCAGCGGCTCTGGATCCAGGAGCGCATCGAGCTCATCGAGAACCGCACCGACTTCACGGTCAACGGCAAGCGCGCGATCCTCGAGCGGCTCACCGCCGCCGAGACCTTCGAGCGCTTCCTCGACAAGAAATACACCGGCACCAAGCGCTTCGGCCTCGAGGGCGGCGAGGCGATGATCCCGGCGCTGGAGCAGATCATCAAGCGCGGCGGCCAGCTCGGGACCAAGGAGATCGTGCTCGGCATGCCGCACCGCGGCCGCCTCAACGTGCTTGCCAACATGATGGGCAAGCCGTTCCGCGCGATCTTCTCGGAGTTCAGCGGCAACCCCGCCAATCCCGAGGACGTGCAGGGCTCGGGCGACGTGAAGTACCATCTCGGCACCTCGTCGGACCGCGACTTCGACGGCAACACCGTGCATCTCTCGCTCACCGCCAACCCCTCGCATCTCGAAGCGGTGAATCCGGTCGTCGTCGGCAAGGTGCGCGCGAAGCAGATGCAGCGCGGCGACCTCGAGCGCGCGCGCCACGAAGTGATGGGGCTCCTGCTGCACGGCGACGCGGCCTTCGCCGGCCAGGGGCTCGTGCCCGAAACCTTGGCGCTCTCGGAGTTGAAGGGCTATCGCACCGGCGGCACCATCCACTTCATCGTCAACAATCAGATCGGCTTCACCACCAACCCAGCCGCTTCGCGCTCGGGCCCGTATTGCACCGACGTCGCCAAGGCGGTGCAGGCGCCGATTTTCCACGTGAACGGCGACGACCCCGAGGCCGTGGTGCACGTGGCGCGCGTCGCCACCGAGTTCCGCCACGAATTCCAGAAGGACGTGGTCATCGACATGTGGTGCTACCGGCGCCACGGCCACAACGAGAGCGACGAGCCCGCGTTCACGCAGCCGCTCATGTATCGCGCGATCGCCAAGCAGCCGACGACGCGCACGATCTACGCCGAGAAGCTCGCCGCCGACGGAGTCATGACCGGCGAGGAGGCGCAGGACCTCGTCACCGGATTCGAGAAGAAGCTCGAAGAGGACTTCGAGGTCGCGAAGAACTTCCGGCCCAACAAGGCGGATTGGCTCGAAGGCGCCTGGACCGGGCTCGAGGCGGCACGCGGCGAATACATCCGCGGCGAGACCGCGGCGCCGATCGATCTGCTGAAGCAGGTCGGCGCGCGTCTCACCGAGGTGCCGAAGGGCTTCAACGCCAACCGCAAGATCCTGCGCCAGCTCGAAGCGAAGCGGAAGGCGATCGCGAGCGGCGAGGGCATCGACTGGGCGACCGGCGAGGCGCTCGCGTTCGGCACCTTGCTCGCCGAGGGCACGCCGGTACGCCTCTCGGGCCAGGATTGCGGGCGCGGCACCTTCTCGCAGCGCCACGGCGTGCTGGTCGATCAGGAAAACGAGCAGAAATACATCCCACTCGCAAACATCAAGCCGGGCCAGGCCAATTTCGAGCTGATCGATTCGCCGCTCGCCGAAGCCTCGGTGCTCGGCTTCGAGTACGGCTACTCGCTGGCCGAGCCGCACTGCCTCGTGCTGTGGGAGGCGCAGTTCGGCGATTTCGCCAACGGCGCACAGGTGATCATCGACCAGTTCATCGCGGCCGGCGAATCGAAGTGGCTGCGCATGTCGGGGCTCGTGATGCTCTTGCCGCACGGCTACGAAGGCCAGGGCCCCGAGCACAGCTCGGCGCGGCTCGAGCGCTATCTCCAGCTTTGCGCTGAAGACAACCTTCAGGTCGTCAACTGCACCACGCCGGCCAACTACTTCCACGTGCTGCGGCGGCAGATGCGGCGGAAGATCAGGAAGCCGCTGATTGTGATGACGCCGAAATCGCTGCTCCGGCACAAGCTCGCGACCTCGAAGCTCGCCGATTTCGGGCCCGGCTCGTCATTCCACCGCGTGCTGTTCGACGGCAGCGGCATCGGGCCGGACGACACGATCAAGCGCGTCGTGCTCTGCTCGGGCAAGGTCTACTACGATCTCCTGGAGGCGCGCGACGAGCGCAAGCTCAACGACGACGTCGTCGTGATCCGGTTCGAGCAGCTCTATCCGTTCCCGGCGCAGTCGCTGGCCGACGATCTCGCTCGCTTCAAGCAGGCCGAAGTGGTGTGGTGCCAGGAAGAGCCGATGAACACGGGCGCCTGGTTCTTCGTGTCGCCGCTGATCGAGGAGGTGATGGGCAAGCTCCGCATGAGCGGGCGGCCGCGCTATGCCGGCCGCTGTGCTGCCGCCTCGCCGGCCACCGGCCTCGCCAGCCGCCACGCCAAGGAACAGGCCAAGCTCATCGACGAAGCTCTGACGCTCTAGGCAACGCCATGGACATCACGGTTCCCGCGCTGGGCGAATCGGTCACCGAAGCCACCGTCGCCAAGTGGATGAAGAAGGTCGGCGACGCGGTCGCCAAGGACGAGCCGCTTTGCGAGCTCGAAACCGACAAGGTGACGCTCGAGGTGAACGCGCCCGCCGCCGGCACGCTCGCCGAGATCCGCGCCGAAGAGGGCGCCAATGTCGAGATCGGCCAGGTCCTCGGCGTCATCGCCGAAGGCGCCGCGGCCGCAGCCGTCGCCGCGGCGCCCAAGCCCGCGGCGGCGCCGAAACCGGCCGCACCGAAGCCCGCTGCGGCTCCGGCGCAGACGGCGGCGCCCGCCGGAACCGCCGCGCCGCTCTCGCCTGCCGTCCGCAAGCTCGTCGCCGAGAACAAGCTCGAGCCCGCCGCGATCCCGGCGACCGGCAGGGACGGCCGCCTCACCAAGGGCGATGTGCTCGCCTTCATGGAAAAGCCGGCCCCGGCGCGCACCGGCATGACGCAGCGCGTGCCCGCCGCCGCGCCGCAGCCCGCACCCGCGCCCGAGCCGGCGGCGCCGCCGCGCGTGCCCGGAGAGCGCGAGCAGCGCGTGCGGATGACGCGCCTCCGGAAGCGCATCGCCGAGCGCCTGAAGGCGGCGCAGAACACCGCCGCCATGCTCACGACCTTCAACGAGGTCGACATGAGCGCGATCCTCCGGCTGCGCGAGCAGTTCCGCGACAGCTTCGAGAAGAAGCACGGCGTGCGCCTCGGCTTCATGAGCTTCTTCGTCAAGGCCTGCATCCAGGCGTTGAAGGAAATTCCCGCCGTCAACGGCGAGATCGACGGCGACGACTTGATCTACAAGAACCACTACGATATCGGCGTCGCGGTCGGCACCGAGCAGGGCCTCGTCGTCCCCGTGCTGCGCGACGCGGATCAGATGGGCTTCGCCGAGATCGAGAAGAAGATCGGCGAGCTCGGGCGCAAGGCGCGCGACGGCAAGCTCACGATCGAGGATTTGACCGGCGGCACCTTCACGATCTCGAACGGCGGCGTCTACGGCTCCTTGATGTCGACGCCGATCCTGAACCCGCCGCAGTCGGGCATCTTGGGCATGCACAAGACCCAGCCGCGGCCGGTGGCCGTCGACGGCAAGGTCGAGATCCGGCCGATGATGTACCTAGCGCTTTCCTACGACCATCGCATCATCGATGGCCGCGAGGCGGTGACCTTCCTCGTGCGCGTCAAGGAATGCATCGAGGATCCGCAGCGCCTGCTGCTGGAAATGTAGGCGTTACCGGCAGCTAGAGACGCCGGCGTAACGCAATCGTGGGGGCGGGACAGGGCGGCAGCCACCGCTCTGCCACAATCCCGGCGTTCCAGGGGCGGAACCGTTTGGAACACGGGAGGTCCCTGATGACAAAGCTATTTTTCGGCGTATGCGGCGCCGCATTGCTGGCCCTGGGGCCGGCCGGCGCGCAGACCTACGGCACCGAAGCTCCGGCGGCCACGCCGCCGAGCCTCCAATCGCCGCCCGCCGGACCGCAGCAGCGCACCTATCCCGCACCGGCGCAGCGCGATCTCGGCCGCACGCTGCCGGCGCCCGATTCGCCCACCGGCGTCGGTCCCGAGCGCACCGATCTCGGCCAGGACTGTGCACGGGCGCAGACGCGCGTGCAGCAGACCATCTGCAAGAACAGCGACCTCGTCGAGATGGACCGCGACGTGGCGCGCCTCGCCGGCTCGCTGCCGGGCGGCGCGGGCCAGGGCGCCTGGGTTCAGTCGCTCGAGGCCTGCGAGCGTGCCGCGAGCACGGTCTATGACGGGCCGATCTACCGCTGCCTGAACGCGCGCTACAAGGCGCGTCTCGCCCAGCTCTCGCGCATGGCGGGCGGCACGATGTCGGGCCAGTATCGCCTGTCCGGGCAGCCGGGCGATGCCAGCATGACGATCGTCGAGTTCCCGCAGCAGGGCCAGGCCAGCGTGATTTTCGACAAGGTGACAGCCGACGGCGCGCGCGCCTGTGCGATCCGCATGAGTGCGCGCATGACTCAGGGCATGCTCGAAGGCGCCGCCATCGGCATGCCCGAGTGCCGCGTCGCGATCCAGGTCGATCGCGGCACGGCGCAGGTGCAGTCCAACGCCAGTTGTGCCCGGCTGTGCGAGATGGGCGAGCGCGTCGACGGCACCTACCTGTCGCTTGGCGCGATCGCGCCGGCGGCGCGGCCGAGCCGGCAGCCGGCGCGCCAACCCGCGGCGCCGCAGCGCAGCCCGGCACCGCGGTACTAGTCGAACGAGCACGAGCGCCGGGGCGGAGCGATCCGCCCCGGCGTTTTCTTGCGCCGAGAACATGCTTTTCTCACGTTGAAGCGGGCGATGCGCACCGGGGTTTCGCAACGAGCGCGCCGATCCCGCCTCATGCGAACATGCGCTAAATCAAGGGAATCTGCGCGATCGTTCGCGCGCCGCTGCGCGGCGTCCCGCCAAGGCGCGCACGCATTACGGGAACCGCGAGCCGCTTAGATTCACCGGAAATGGCGAGATCGAGCCTCGGTTGTGCCGTCCCCGCGCCGCAATTGCAGCTTGCTCTCAGGCGTCTGAGGAAAACGCCTGGGAGGCCTGCCATGCGCATCGCTCTTGCCGCCGCCGTCGTCGCCCTGGTGCCCGCCGCTGTGGCGCCGCCGGCCCACGCGTTCTGCGGGTTTTTCGTCGGCAAGGCCGATGCCTCGCTGTTCAACGAAGCCTCGCAGGTGATGATGGTGCGCGACGGCGACAAGACCACCATCACCATGCTCAACGACTACAAGGGCGAGCTCACCGATTTCGCGCTCGTCGTGCCGGTGCCGGTCGTGCTGAAGCGCGACGACATCCGGGTCGCCGACAAGAAGATCTTCGACCGCATCGACGCCTATTCGGCGCCGCGCCTCGCCGAGTACTACGACGCCAATCCGTGCGACCGCCGCGAATACGCGCTGCGCCGCGCGGAGGCGGTGCCGTCGCCGGGCAAGAGCGCCGGCGGGCGCGAGAAGGCGCTCGGCGTCGAGGTCGAGGCGCGCTACACGGTCGGCGAGTACGACATCGTCATTCTCTCGGCCTCGCAGTCCGACGGCCTCGAAACCTGGCTCACCGAGAACGGCTACAAGATCCCCGCCGGCGCCAGCCGCGCGCTGCGCCCCTACATCCAGCAGAACATGAAGTTCTTCGTGGCGCGCGTGAACTTGAAAGAGCAGGCGAAGACCGGCTTCTCCTATCTGCGCCCGCTGCAGTTCCGCTTCGAGAGCGCGCGCTTCATGCTGCCGATCCGGCTCGGCATGATCAACGCGCAAGGGCCGCAGGACCTCATCGTTTACGTGCTCTCGCGCCAGGGCCGCGTCGAATCCACGAATTATCGGACCGTGAAGCTCCCGGCCAACATGGAGCTGCCCACCTGGCTGAAGCAGAAAGGCGAGTTCACGCGCTTCTACAAGGCGATGTTCGACCAACAGGCGAAGCGCGAGAACCACCGCGTCGTGTTCACCGAGTATTTCTGGGACATGGCGTGGTGCGATCCCTGCGCCGCCGACCCGCTCAGCGTCGCCGAGCTGCGCGAAGCCGGCGTCACCTGGGTCGCCGACGACGGCCGCCGGCGCGGCTCGGGCGCGCAGCCGGTCGTGCTGACGCGCCTCCACATCCGCTACACGCGCGAGACCTTCCCCGAGGACCTCGTGTTCCACGAGACCAAGGACCGCGCGAATTTTCAGACTCGCTACGTGCTCCGCCATCCCTGGCGCGGCGGCCTGCTGCAGTGCCTCGATTCGCTCGGCACCTATCAGCGCTACCGCGAATCGGTCGCGGCGCGCGAGGAGCGCGCGGCGCAGGTCCTCGCCAACCTCACCGGCTGGAGCATCGACGAGATTCGCCGCCGCCAGGGCCGTTAGCGGGGCTGCGCCATGCAGATGGCGAAATCAGCCGCGGCTGCGACTGCGGAAACCTTCGCTCCGCCCACGGCTGCAGCCGTCCCCGTCAGCGTACGCGCGTCGCCCCTCGTCCGCGCGGCGCGCGGCTTCGTCGCCGCGTTCCGCCGGCTCGATGCGCGTGTCTTCCAGATCGTCTTCCTCGGCAGCCTGCTGCTGTTCGGCGCGCTGCTGCGCGACTTCGCGCTGCAATGGGAGCAGGTCGTGCTCACCTTCGCCGCGGGCCTCGCGACGCAGGCCTTCTGGATCAAGGCGCTGGGCCTGAAGAAGGTGGGCTTCCTCTCCGCCTTCGTCACCTGCCTCGGCACCAGCATTCTCGTGCGCGCGGATTCGCTGTGGGTCCATCCGCTGCTCGCGAGCCTCGCGATGTCGTCGAAGTTCACGATCCGCATCCGCGGAAAGCACCTCTACAACCCGGCGAATCTCGCGGTCATCCTCGCCATCGCCGTGGTGCCCGGCGCGTGGGCCTCGCCCGGCCAGTGGGGCTCCGACGTCTTGATCGGCCTCTGGTTCGTGTGCCTCGGCGTCACGGTCACGACCAGCGCCAAGCGGCTCGACATCGCCTGGGCGTTTCTCGGCAGCTACACGGCGCTGCTCGCCGCGCGCATGCTGATCCTGGGGCAAAGCGAGATGGTGCTGATCCACCAGCTCGGCAACGGCGCGCTGTTGCTGTTCACGTTCTTCATGATCAGCGATCCGATGACGACGCCGAACCGCCGCCCGCTGCGGCTTGCCTACGCGTTCCTCGTGGCCGCGTTCGCGTTCGTCTGGCAGTTCCACCTGTTCCAGCCGAACGGGCCGGTCTGGGCGCTGTTCCTGCTGACGCCGCTCGTGCCGCTCATCGACTGGTTGTGGCCGGGCCAGAAGCACAGCTGGCGGCCCTCAACCAGACCGATCAATGTGCTATCGTAATATTTCACTGTGAACCGGGGTTCCGCAGAAACCCGGGTGAAAAAAAGCCTCTGGTTGGACTGCCTTCAATTGGGAGGAAGCCATGATTCGCGCGCTTCTTGCGACGATCGCCGCGTGGTTGGTGCTCGGCACCTCGGCGGCGCAAGCCGATTATTGGGGACGTTGGGAACCTCTGAACCCGATCTCTATGCCCGCTATTGGGTAGCGCAAAGTACGTATGGCCCGACGACCAACGGTCGAGTAGCATGATATATCAGGGCCGGGAAGGTCAGGCGCGCGGTACCGCGCTCGAGACTTGGACCAGAGCGGACCGGCGGGCCTTGCGGCTCCCCTTCGATGTTCCGCGCGTTCATGCGACCCGCGGCACCTTCATAGTTGATTTCGGTTCTTGCCTGAGACGCATGTGCGGACCCCAGGGTCGCCGATCGGGCGGCCCGGCCGGGTTGCAGTTCGGGAGGGGCGGGCCATGGCGTGGTCTTCAACCAAGCGCGACGATTATTGCGAGCGCCGGCGCGTCGGCGCGAGCGCATCCCTGCGCCCCTTCTCGTCGGCCCGCGGTGCGATGCTGTTCCTTGCAGCAATTCTGACGTCGGCAATCGCATCCGAAGCGGTCGCGCAGTCGCACCATACGAACCTTTTCAATCTGAGGAGGGGGCCGAACCAAACGGTGTGGGCGATCATGTCTCGCGACATGTTCCTCATGTTTGCGCAGCGCGGCGTTGGAAATCCGCCCCCCGGTCCCCTCAAGGCGCGGCTCGGCAATACGTGTTGGCGCGGTGTAGGGTTATCGTACGATGCCAAAGACGGCCTGACAGCGAAACAGATGCAGCAAGTGCCTCTTCGGGACTGCGAGCCACCGCCCAACACGCAGCCGGGGAGTGCGTCGGGCTGTTGCTCCTATCTCGTGCGCTACGGCAACAATTGGCAGGGCCGCTGCGGCACCATCTACGAGAAGCCCGTCTGCGAGCGGAAGCCCGGCGGCCTCTGGTATCCCCGCACCACGCACGCATGTGCGGAGTTCTGGCGCGGGAATACGCGGCATTGGGCGTGCCGCCCGAGACGGTGAGTTCGCACGCCGCGCCAAGAGGCGCCGGCGCCGCGGGAGTCTCGGGATTGCGCGCGGCCGCACGCCGAGGTCGTGGCGCGCGGTCGGCTGGATCGGAGGGCAATATGTTGGCAGTGCGGGAAATGAGCCGGCTCGTCGCGGCCGTCGCCGCAATCGCCAGCGCGCCGGGCTTTGCCGCGGCCCAGGGGGACGTGGCCCGTTGGCAGATCCGCAACAACACGGGGATCATCGGCCCAAACCTTGACAGAATGGTTCCGCTTTCTGGTGGTCCTTACACATTGTGTGAGCGGATCTGCCGCGGAGTTCCCGGCTGCCGCGGCTTCACCTACACTCGGCCTGAGTATTCGGGCGGGCAGGGCTGGTGCCGGCTCAAATCACGCGTCGATCGCCTCACGTCCCACCCCTGCTGCATCGCGGGCATCGCGGTCGCACCGAGCCATCCGGCCAGCGGCTGCTTCGATCCGCAGGGTCGACCGCGCGCCTCACTCGACGTAGTAGGGGGCGGGGGATATATTTGGAGCGTTTACGTAAATGGGCGAGGGATCGGAACCGTGCCATCGAACACAGTCCGAAGGTACTATTACGTTATGCCGCCGGGACGGAACACGGTCCGAGTGATAACGAATCCGGATCAGCGAGTGCGGACGTACACCGTGCTCGTCACGAACAAGGGCGCTGAGACCTGCCGTTCGATCTACCGCATCACAGTTGGACCATACTGAAAAAACGCATCATCGAACCGTCGCCAAGTGCGCGCGCCGCGCCAGGAGGCGTCGGTTTGCCGACGGTTCGACGCGGGGCCTGCGCTGGACGCCCTGAGGGCTTTCCCGATCGAAGAGGAGCACCGAGCCCTTGACCTGCACCCACAGGGCGCGCGCAGCGCGTCCCTACGCGTGAGACGCTTTGACCTAACCAGAACGCGCTCTAGTTGCGCGCGGGCGCGTCGCCGAGCTTGCCGGCGTCGCCGGTCTTGAGCGGAGTCGCCACCGGCACAACCGCCGGCGCAGGCTCCTTGCCGACGCCGTAGCGCGCGAACAGATCGTGCTGCGGCCAGGCTTTGACACGGTTCGCCGCATCCCAGAGCGCGCGGTACAGATCGGCGCGCACCGGCTTGGATGGTTGCGGCGACATGAATGCGAACCACGCGGCTCCATCGGCGCGCTTGACCGCGAGCGTGGCCAGGCTCCCAAAGAGCGGGCCGCCCGGAACGTCGATCTGCGTATGGGCCCAGAGGCCGGTGTGCACGAAATTTGCTCCCGCGCCATCTCGGCTCACGACCATGCCGAGCGTATAGGCGCTATCGCCATCGATCTGCTTGCCTGCGGGCGTCAGCATCCAGCGCTGCGTCGCGGCGTCGATCATCTTGCTGTCGCGATCGAACGCGGCCAGAAAGGCGAGGTACTCGGCGCCGGAGAGGCTCCAGCCGCCATACGAAGAGAGCGCTGCCCACTTGTCGCTCAGCCTTGCGCCGTGGACGCCGAGCGGCCGCAGCAGCGTCGTGCGGCAATACTCTTCGTAGGTGCGGCCCGAGGCCTGCTCGATCACCGCGCCGAGAATCAGGTAATTGACGTTGACATATTCATAAGCCCGGCCGGGCGCGCGCGTGAGGCGATAGCGCAGTGCGCGGGCCAGCGCCTCGTTCAAATGCGGCTGCGCGCCGCCGTAGGCGCGCAAATGCGCAAGCAGCGCCGCGCCCGACGCGGGATCCGGGTTGGCGTGGCGGCTGAATCCGCTGCGATGCGTAAGCAGTTGCTCGATGGTTATCATGCGCACGCGCATATCGGCAGGGTCGCCATGGCGGCGGAAGAAGGGATCGAGCACGTCACCGAGTTTGGTATCGAGCGTAAGCTTACGATCGCGCAACAGCGTGGCGACGCAGGCGCCGGTGATAGGCTTGGCAAGGCTTGCCAGCGGCAGAGACGCTTCGGGGTCGAGGCCGCCATAACCGCGCACCAGGGCGAGGCGACCGCCGTGGCTCACCGCCAGGACCCCCTGCGCCACGCGATGGCGGCGCATCCAATCCTTGAAGGCGAGGTCGAAGGCTTCGACGGTCTGGGCCGAGGCGCCGGACGGCGCTGCGAGCGCGCAAAGCACGAGCACCGCGCCGAGAAGGGCGCGGCCGGAAGCCCGGCGCTGTTTCACTCGTCCCCTTGCCATGTCCCGTCGGCCGGACCCCTGGTGCCCGCCGGCCTCTATTTGCATACGCGAGTTCTCAACGCTTCGTTATCCGGCTTCAACCGGTTTTCCATCAAGCCAGGCGGGCTAGGCCGAACTGGTTAGCGGCGCCAAGAAAGCCTTCCCCCGCTTGCGGGGGAAGGTTGGATGGGGGTTTGGCCGCTGCACGAGGTCCGATCACCTTGCTAGCGGCGGAAGCAGCGATCTGCATTGAGCGCGGCGTCTTGCCGTCCTCACCCCCGCCCCGGCCCTCCCCCGCTATTCGCGGGGGCGGGAGCACGCTACAACCCCGGCACCGAGAAATTGCGCGGGCGCCAGCCCTGCGGCTGGTCGACGAGGCAGACGACCTTGGCGACGATGAGCTTGCCGCGCAGTTCGGCGCCCTGCTGCACCCAGTTGCGCAGGCTCAACCGCGGAAGCACGGCCGAGTCTTCGGCGGCGGGCGTCACATTGGCGCGGGCGAGCGCGGCGCGCACCGAGCTCATGTCGGAGGTGAAGACGCGGCCGCGCCGCGTGCTGCCCGCCACCGTCGTGCCGATCACGCGCCCGGCCGTATCGAACACCGGGCCGCCGCTGATGCCGCCCAGATGCTCGTCGCCCTCGGGCACGCGCTCCTTCTCGGCCCACACCAGCACCGGCTCGTTGGTGCTGTAGCGCCCCCGCGCGCGCAGCGTGGCGCGGCCGATCAGGGTCGAGAGCACGGCGCCCGGCTCGCCCTTGGGATAGCCGAAATGGAACGCGGTCTGGTTGAAGCGGGGGTCGTCGCGCGAGAACGCGATGTGTGGCGCGCCGCGATCGGTGCGCAGTACTGCGACGTCGGCGGTCGGGTGGATGTAGACGCTGCGCGTCAGGTAGCCCACGCGCGGCCCGGTCAGGACGAAGATGCGCGAGCACCCGTCGGCGACGTGGCGCGCCGTCACCCAGAGGCCGCGGCTGTCGATCGAGAAGGCCGTGCCGGTCGCCGAGCGCGCTTCGGCCGGCACCGCGATGTCGACCGTGGGATCGCCGGGCGAGGGCGGCGGCAGCGGGCGCATCCCGTCGGGCCGCGCCACGTCGGGCCGCGGCCGGCGCGGCTGCTCGCGCGGCCGGTCCGGCTCGTAGCGCGGCGTCTCGCGCTGGAACTCGCCCAGCTGGCCGAGCGCCCCGACCGCGATCAGCGCGATGACCACCAGCAGCGTGATGTGGGTCGAGCGCATCGCTCAGCGCGTCACCGCCGTGGCGACGATGGCGCCCGCGGAAATCTTGACGAAGGCCAGGAAGATCGCGGAGGCGAGCTCGCCCGCCGCGATGCGCTTCGGCAGGCCGCGCAGCACGAGGTCCACCACCTTGAAGCAGATGAGCTGCACGATGACGGTGATGACGCCCCAGAGCAGGATGTCGAGCGAGGTGACGCTGCCGGCAAGACAGCCCGCGAGCGGAATGGCGAGACCCAGAAACGCGCCGCCCAGCGCCACCGCCGCCGCCGTGTTGCCCTCGCGCACGAGGCGGATGTCCTCGTAGGGCGTGATCCACATGTAGATGCCCATCCCGCCGACGAGGATGGCGAAGGTGGTGACGAGATGCAGCGCCAGGACCGGCGCCCCGCTGATGATGCTCTGGATGATGGCGTCCATGCGTGCGGTGTCTCCCCTCTGTGGCGCCGCGGCGCTGGATATTAAGGGGCGGGCGGGCTAGTTACCAAGCCATCCCCGTCCTATCCATCCCTCCCTCCACGCAGCGGAAACAATCCATGGCCGAGAGCTACGATCTCGTCATCATCGGCGCGGGCCCCGGCGGTTATGTCGGCGCCATCCGCGCGGCGCAGCTCGGCATGAAGGTCGGCGTGGTCGAGAAGCGCGCCAAGCTCGGCGGCACGTGCCTGAACGTCGGCTGCATCCCCTCGAAGGCGCTGCTGCACAGCTCGGAGAAGTACCGCGAGGCGCTCAACGGCTTCGCCAAGCACGGCATCAAGGCGAAGGTCGAGCTCGACCTCGCCCAGATGATGAAGCGCAAGGACGGCGTCGTCGACCAGCTCACCAAGGGCGTCGCGTTCCTGTTCAAGAAGAACAAGATCGATCACCTTGTGGGCCACGGCACGATCAAGGCGCCGGGCTTCGTCGAGGTCGACGGCAAGCCCATCAAGACGAAGAGCATCGTCATCGCCACCGGCTCGGAATCGACGCCGCTGCCCGGTGTGACGGTCGACGAGAAGCGCATCGTCACCTCCACCGGCGCGCTCGAGCTCGCGCAGGTGCCGAAGAGCATGGTCGTGGTCGGCGCCGGCTATATCGGCCTCGAGATGGGCTCGGTGTGGAGCCGGCTCGGCGCCAAGGTCACCGTCGTCGAGTTCCTCGACCGGATCACGCCCGGCATGGACGGCGAGATCGCGCGCCAGCTCCAGCGCGTGCTCGAGAAGCAGGGCCTCGCCTTCAAGCTCGGCAGCAAGGTCGCCGCGGCCAAGGTCGGCAAGAACGACGTGGCGCTCACGATCGAGCCGGCCAAGGGCGGCGCCCCGGAAGCGCTCAGCGCCGAGACCGTGCTCGTCGCGATCGGCCGCCGCCCCTACGTCGAAGGTCTCGGCCTCGACGCGGTCGGCGTCGCGCGCGACCAGCGCGGCTTCATCGCGGTCGACGCCCACTATCAGACCAGCGTGCCCGGCATCTACGCGATCGGCGACGCGATCCCCGGGCCGATGCTCGCGCACAAGGCCGAGGAGGAGGGCGTGGCGCTCGCCGAGATGCTGGCCGGGCAGGCCGGACACGTGAACTACGAGACCGTGCCCGGCATCGTCTACACCTGGCCCGAGGTGGCGACGGTCGGCCAGACCGAGGAGCAGCTGAAGGAGGCCGGCATCGCCTACAAGGGCGGGAAGTTCCCGTTCACCGCCAACAGCCGCGGGATCTGCAACGACGAGCGCGACGGCTTCGTCAAGATCCTCGCCGACGCCAGGACCGACCGCATCCTCGGCGCCCACATCATCGGCGCCGAGGCCGGCGACATGATCCACGCCGTCGTCAACGTGATGGAGTTCGGCGGCGCGGCCGAGGATCTCGCGCGCAGCTTCCACGCCCACCCCACCTACAACGAGGCGGTGCGCGAGGCCGCGCTGGCGGTGGCGGGGCGGGCGCGGCAGATCTAAAGCACCTTCGATGACGGCGGCCAGTCACGGGCGCATCACCGCCACGCTTTGCGCCGCCGAGATTCTCGGCATGCTCGGCTTCTCGGCGGTGCCGGCGCTGCTGCCCGAGCTGCAGAAGGCCTGGCGCATGTCGGCGACCGAGGCCGGCACGCTCACCGGCGCGTTCTTCGCCGGCTACATGGTGGCGGTGCCGCTGCTCACGGCGCTCACCGACCGCGTCGACGCGCGGAAGATCTATCGCGCAGCGACTGTGCTGGCGGCGCTCGCCAATCTCGGGCTGGCGCTGCTCGCGCGCGATTTCGCAAGCGGCGTCGTGTTCCAGGTGCTGGCCGGCATCGGCTTGGCCGGCATGTACATGCCGGGCCTGAAGCTCCTCTCCGATCACGTCACCGGCCCCAAGCAGTCGCGCTTCGTCGCGTTCTACACCTCGAGCTTCGGCGTGGCCGCCTCGCTTTCGTTCGTCGTCGCCGGCGCGGTCGCCTCGCTGTTCGACTGGCGCTTCGCGTTCGGCCTCGGCGCGGCCGGCGCTGCGGCGGCGGCCCTGCTCACGCTGTTCGTGCCGCCCGGCGCGAGCGCGGCGCCGGGTGCAGGCTCGCTCGCGCGGCTGCTCGACGTGCGGCCGGTGCTGCGCAATCGCAGCGCGATGGTCTATGTGCTCGGCTATGCCGCGCACAATTTCGAGCTGTTCGCGATCCGCGGCTGGATCGTCACGTTCCTCGTCTTCAGCCAGTCGCTGCAGCCGGCCGGCGCGCTCGTCTGGAGCGCGCCGGTGGTGGCGGGCATCGCGACCTTGCTCGGTGTCGTCACCAGCATCCTCGGCAACGAGGTCGCGATGCGCATCGGCCGCCGCCGCTTCATCCTCATCGTGATGCTGGCGACGGCCGCGCTCGTCGCGCTGATCGGCTGGGCGGCGCCACTGCCTTATCCGATCGTGGCGCTGCTCTTGCTGCTGCACGCGATGATGATGACGTTCGATTCGGCCTCGCTCACGGCCGGGGCCCTCGCGGCGGCGCCGCCCGGCCAGCGCGGCGCCACGATGGCCGTGCATTCGGGATTGGGCTTCGGCTTCGCATTCTTGGGCGCGGTCGCGATCGGCGCGGTCCTCGATCTCGCCGGCCCCAACACGGTGCTCGGCTGGGGCCTCGCCTTTGCAACCGTGGCGCTCGTCGACGCGGCGGGCGCGTTGCTCGTGTGGCTCTGGGGGCGCGAAAAGCCGCCGTCCGCGCCGACAACCTGAAGGCGAGATGAACGCGGCGCTCAGTTTGGGTTCAAGCGCACTCCGCTAGAGACGGAATTATCGAGGGGGGGTGTGCCATGAACGCGACGAAGGGATTGTTGGAAACGACTGTCCTGACGGAGCGGTGCTTGATCGGAGATGAGGGTAGGTCCCTCGCAGTC
>SBBV01000276.1 GCA_005240015.1 Candidatus Odyssella thessalonicensis
CAGGGGCGGCGCCGACTACAGCTTCGAGTGCATCGGCAATGTGAAGACGATGCGCCAGGCGCTCGAGTGCTGTCACAGAGGCTGGGGCGTCAGCGTCATCATCGGCGTGGCCGGAGCGGGGCAGGAGATCTCGACGCGCCCATTCCAGCTGGTGACCGGCCGGGTCTGGAAGGGCACGGCGTTCGGCGGCGTCAAGGGCCGCACGCAGGTGCCGAAGATCGTCGACTGGTACATGGACGGCAAGATCAACATCGACGACCTCATAACGCACACGCTGCCGCTCCAGCCTCTGTGACAGCACTCGAGCGCCTGGCGCATCGTCTTCACATTGCCGATGCACTCGAAGCTGTAGTCGGCGCCGCCCCTGGTGAGCTCGATGAGGTGGGGCACGAGATCGCCCTTCACCTCGGCCGGGTTGACCAAGTGCGTCATGCCGAATTTTTTCGCGAGCGCGGCCTTCTTGGGATTGAGGTCGATGCCGACGATCATGTCGGCGCCGGCGAGGCGCGCGCCCTGGATCACGTTCAAGCCGATGCCGCCGAGGCCGAACACGACCACGTTGGCGCCGGGCTCGACCTTGGCCGTATTCACGACGGCACCGATGCCCGTGGAGACGCCGCAGCCGATGTAGCAGATCTTGTCGAACGGCGCGTCGGCGCGGACGGCAGCCAGCGCGATCTCGGGCACGACGGTGAAGTTCGCGAAGGTCGATGTACCCATGTAATGATGCAGCTTCTTGCCGCCGCGCGAGAAGCGGCTGGTGCCGTCGGGCATCAGCCCCTGGCCCTGCGTCGTGCGGATCGCGGTGCAGAGATTGGTCTTGCCCGAGAGGCAGGATTTGCACTGCCGGCATTCGGGCACGTAGAGCGGGATCACGTGATCGCCCTTCCTGAGCGTGGTCACGTCCTTGCCGATGTCGACGACGACGCCGGCGCCCTCATGGCCGAGGATCGCCGGGAACAGGCCCTCGGGATCGTCGCCCGAGAGCGTGAACGCGTCGGTGTGGCAGATGCCCGTGGCCTTGATCTCGACCAGCACCTCGCCGGCCTTGGGGCCTTCGAGCTTCACGGTGTCGATCTCGAGCGGCTTCCCGGCGGCGACGGCCACGGCGGCGCGAACATCCATCGGCTTTCTCCCTGCCAAGAGCACGGACGAACACGGACTGACATGGACAGGCACGGACGAGCAAGCACACCGGCGCATACCGGGTGCGTGCGCGTCCGTGCCGATCCGTGCTTGTCCCGTGCCTATGCCGCGGGGACGGCGGCGAAGATATCGTTGAATCGCCGCACCGCTTCGGCCGGGCCGGCGGGGAAGTTCCACACGCCGGTCACGACGGCGAGAAAATCGGCGCCGGCCTCGACGATGGGGCGGCAGTTCTCGACCGTGATGCCGCCGATCGCCACGCATGGCACGGTCATCGACATCGACCAATCGCGCAGCAGCTCGAGATCGGCGCGATACGTCAGCGGCTTGGTCGGCGTCGGGAAGAATTGCCCGAACGCCACATAGTCCGCACCGCGCTCCGCCGCCTCGTAGGCGAGATGCTTCGAGTTGTGGCAGGTGACGCCGACGATGGCGGCCGATCCCACCGCCGCGCGCGCCGAGGCGTAGTCGGCATCCTCCTGGCCGACATGGACGCCGTCGGCGCCGAGCTCGGCGGCGAGGTCCGGCCGATCGTTGACGATGAACGCCACGTCCTTCGCGCGGCAGATCGGCATGAGCGCGCGCACCGCGCGGCGGATTACGTCGTCGCTCGCGTCCTTCATCCGCAGCTGCAGGCAGGCGACGTCGCCGCCGCCGAGCGCCGCCTCGAGCTCGCGCGCAAACACGGCGGGATCGAACGCCGGCGGCGTGATGAGATAGAGGCGCGTGCTCTGCTGCTGGTCCGCGTCGGCCATGGTCAATCGAGCGGCCCTGCCCCGCGCTGCCCGCGCGTCAGTCGGCGGCCAACGCGGTCTGGTGCTCCTGGCCCTTGTAAATCTTCATCACGCCATCGAGCAGGCGCAGCGCCTCGTCGCGCGGGCGCTGGAAGCTGTTGCGCCCCATGATCGAGCCGCTGGCGCCGCCCTTGTTGATCTCGCGCACCTCGTCGAGGATCTCCTTCTCACTCTTCGCGGCGCCGCCCGAGAAGACGACGATGCGGCGGCCGTCGAAGCAGGATTTCACGACGTGCGCGATCCGTGCCGAGAGCGTCGAGAGGTCGATCTTCTGCTTCTCGTAGACGGCCTTGGCCTCGGGCTGCTCGATGAAGGCGCTGGGCGGCTTCACTTTGATGATGTGGGCGCCGAGCATCGCCGCCATGTGCGCGGCGTAGGCGGTGACGTCGATGGCGGTCTCGCCCTCCTTCGAGAGCTTGCCGCCGCGCGGATACGACCAGATCACGACCGCGAGGCCGTGCGCCTTCGCCTCCTCGCCGAGCTCGCGGATCTCCTCGAACATGCCGTACTGGTCGTCGGAGCCGGGATAGATCGTGAAGCCGATCGCCGAGCAGCCGAGGCGCAGCGCGTCCTTCACCGACGCGGTCACCGCCTGGTCCTTCTTGGTCGAGTGCGAGTTGGCGCTGTTGATCTTGAGGATGAGCGGGATCTGGCCGGCATAGGTCCCGGCGCCAGCCTCGAGCATGCCGAGCACCGAAGCATAGGCCGAGCAGCCGGCGTCGACCGCGAGCTGGAAGTGGTAGTGCGGGTCGTAGGCGTCCGGATTCGGCGCGAAGCTGCGCGCGGGCCCGTGCTCGAAGCCCTGGTCCACCGGCAGGATCACGAGCTTGCCGGTTCCGGCGAGCTTGCCGTGCATCAGCATGCGCGCGAGGTTCGCCTTGGTGCCGGGGTTGTCGCTCTCGTAATTGTCGAGGATGCGCTTGACGCGGGGTGTGATCTTCATGGCTCGATACTCGTGCGGGGGATTGGGCCTTCCGCCGCGGGCGGCGGAGCCGCGCGATGATTAGACCGGTGCCCCCTGCATTGCAACCGGCCCAGGATCGGGGATCACGTTCGCATCGCCTGCACCGCGTAACAGGCGGCGGTGGCCCGCTCGCCGTTGCCGGTGGCGCGGGCAACGTCGGCGAAGTCGCCGCGCAGCGCTTTCAAGGCATAACGCTCACGGTGGATCTCGCTCGCGGTGCGGAAGCCGAGCCGGCGCAGCAGCGGCACCGGCGGGCACCAGCCGCTGACCGCGTGCTGCAGCAGGAAACCGCCGACGATGCCGGGCAGCCAGTAGAACGAGCGGCGGCCGAACATGCCCATCAACACGCCGAACATCGCGAGCGACGCCGCGTTGGCTTCGAGCGCGCGCTCGATGTCCCACTCGTGCTCGAGCTCGATCAGGCGCTGGTCGATCTTCTCGGGATGCCCTGCGTAGAAGCGGATGCTCTGCTCGATCTCAGCGTCGATGCGGCGGTTGATTTCGGGCGCGGTGTGGCTGCGGACCCGGTTGTCCGTGGTGGGCAGCATGGCGACCTCGGGGCGCTGGCAAACCGGAAAACGCGCCGACCCCGCCGCAAGTTCCGGCGCGGCGCGTTGATGCGGCAGGAAGAAGGTTTGAACCACGGAGCACACGCAGAACACGGAGAAGAGCCGAAAGGGAATGCGCGCCACAGGCGCGCAGAAATTCTTCCTCCGTGTCCTCCCTGCCCTCGCTAGTTAATGCCCTTTCTTCCCCTCGCCTCCCCGCCTCCCAGCTGCAACGCGTGGCGGAGCGCGCAGCAAGTCCGCGCCGATGACGCGGGCGATGGCGGCAACGCGCGCGCGCGCGCGCGGATTGCCGCGCAGCACGACGGTCTTGAACCCCATTCGGAGCGCCGACAAGGCGAAGCCGGGGTCGTCGCCGCAATCCATCACCGCCTCGACGGCAGCGTCGGGAAATTCGGCGCGGACGGCCTCGACCAGCGCCGCGAAGAAGCCGACGCCGAGATAGGCCGCGGCGCCGGGTGGACTCACGAGCACAACCGGCATGCCCCGCTGTCGCCCAGCCTCAACCGCCGCGCGCGCCGCCGCGAGCGAGTGAACGATCGCGACGTGCTGGCGCCGCCCCTTCCGCTTGCGGCGCAGCGGCTTTGGCCGCGTTCGCTTGATCTGCATCAACAGGCTCTGCCGCCGGCGCGACGAAGATGACCGATCAACGGCCGCCAATTTTCCTGGCCATTCCCGCCGCCGCGGCGTAGGTGACTGCGACCTTCGCCGCGTAATAACCTAGGGTCGAACGCGTGACAAAGGGCCTGCGGAGCTTTCCTTGAACGGAACCAAGAAACCTCGCCGGCGCTGGCGCCGGCTCGTCATCGCGATCCTGCTGCTGGCGGCCGCCGGCGGCGGCGCCTGGTACGCGATGGGCGGCGTTACCATAGTCGTGGCCTCGCGGCCCGAACGCGGCCCCGCTGTCGAGGCCGTCTACGCGACCGGCGCGGTCGAAGCCACCTTCTGGGCGAAGGTCGCCTCGACCCAGGTCGGACGCATCGCCGAGATCCCGGTCAAGGAGGGCGACAAGGTCAAGGCCGGCGACGTCGTGATGCGCCTCGACGACCGCGAAGCCAAGCACAAGCTCGCCGAGGCCGAGGCCAAGGAACGCTTCCTCACGCAGGAAGTCGCGCGCATGTCGATGCTGGCGCAGCGCGACTTCGCCTCGCAGCAGCAGTTTCAGCGCACGATCAGCGACCACGCGCAGGCAGTGGCCGCCGTGGCCGCCGCGCGCCAGCGCCTCGCCGACCTGGCGCTTACGGCACCGCTCGACGGCGAGGTGCTGCGCCTCGACGGCAATGTCGGCGAAGTCCTGCGCAGCGGCGACGTCGCGGTGTGGATCGGCCAGCGCGAGCCGATGCGCATCGAGGCCGAGGTCGACGAGGAGGACATCCCCAAAGTCCAGCGCGGCCAGAAGGTGCTGGTGAAGGCCGATGCGTGGCCGAACCGCGTATTCACCGCGACGGTGACCTCGCTCACGCCCAAGGGCGACCCCGTGAGCAAAAACTACCGCGTGCGCATCACGCTCGATCCCGGCCAGCCGCTCCAGATCGGCATGACCGCGGAAGTGAACATCATCGTGCGCGAGACCAAGGACGCGATGCTGGTGCCGTTCAGCGCGCTGCGCGGCGAGGCGGTGTTCGTGGTGGAGGGCGCGCGCGTGCGCCGCCGCGTGATCCGCCTCGGCATCGTCGGCACCACCAAGGTCGAGGTGCTCGAGGGGATCAAGGCGTCCGATCTCGTCGTCTCCGACCCGCCCGCCGGCATGAAGGACGGCGATTTCGTGAAGGCGCGCGCGCCGGCGAGCCCGCCGGCCGGCGTCTCGGCTGCGGCCAAGAACGGCGCGCGCCCGCAGTGAACCTCAAGCTCGACATCGCGCTCACGCATCTCAAAGCGCGCAAGCGCCAGACGCTGGTCTCGGTGCTCGGCGTCGCGATGGGCGTCGGTTTCTTCATCGCCATCGCCTCGCTGATGCAGGGCTTCCAGGAGGACATCGTCAGGCGCGTGATCGACAACTCGCCGCACATCACGATGAAGGACGAGTTCCGCGATCCGCCGCGCCAGCCGGTCGAGCTCGCCTTCGCCGGCGGCGCCATTGCGTTGAAGGGCGTCAAGCCCAAGACCGAGATCCGCGGCATCCGCCGCGCCGGCCAGATCATGCAGGCGCTCACCGCCTGGCAGGGCCTCACCGTCTCGCAGGTGCTCCAGGGCCAGGGCTTCCTGCGCTACGGCAGCAAGGAGCGCTCGGCCACGATCACCGGCATCGAGCCCGAGCGCGAGCGGCTCGTCACGCGCATCGACAAGGACATCGTCCAGGGCTCGCTCGATTCGCTGAAGACCGCGGCCAACGGCATCATCCTGGGGCGCGGGCTCGCGCGCCGCCTGGCGCTCGAGATGAACGACACGGTGACGGTCACCTCGCCCACCGGCGTCATCATGCGCATGAAGGTGGTCGGCATCTCGCACACCGGCGTGCTCGCGTTCGACGAAGTCAACGCCTACGTGCTGCTCAAGAAGAACCAGGTCCTGCAGGGCAAGACCAACATCGTGAACCAGATCCGGATGCGCAGCGACGACATCAACCAGTCGCGCGCGATCGCGGCCAAGGTGGAGGATCGCTTCGGCTACCGCACCGAGAGCTGGGAGGAGCAGAACGAGGGCGTGTTCGGCGTGTTCTTCATCCAGAACATGATCATGTACTCGGTGACGAGTGCCATCCTCGTCGTCGCCTGTTTCGGCATCTTCAACATCATCTCGACCGTGATCTTCGAGAAGACGCGCGACATCGCGATCATGAAGTCGATGGGCTTCGCCGAGGGCGACATCCGCACGATCTTCCTGCTCGAGGGCCTCGCGCTGGGCGCGATCGGCGCCGTGATCGGCTGCGCGCTCGGCTTGGGGCTCACCTATCTGCTCTCGATCGTGCGCTTCAAGGCAGTGGGCCTGGTCGAGATCCAGCAATTCATCCTCAAATGGTCGTTCTGGCACTACGTGATCGCGAGCTGCATCGCGATGGGCTCGGCCGTGGTCGCCGCCTACATCCCCTCGCGCCGCGCCGCCAAGGTGAACCCGGTCGAGATCGTGCGAGGTGCCGCATGAGCGCCGCCCGTCGCACGCAATCGATGTTCGTGGTAGTCTCCCGGCACTTCTCGGTGATGAGGGGAGTCCCGGACAATGAATACGCTGGTAAGGCCGCTCGGCGTGATCCTCGGAATCGCGCTGATCGCGGCCGGCGTCATCGGGTTCTTCATGAACCCGATCGTCTTCTTCTCGGTGAACACGGTGCACAACATCGTCCACCTCGCGAGCGGCGCCATCGCGCTCGTGGCGGTGGGCGCCGGCTATGGCGCAACGCGCCTCTACCTGATCGCGTTCGGCATCGTCTATGCGCTCGTGACCGTCGCCGGCTTCGCGAAGATCCAGCAGCTCGTATCGCTGCTCAATCTCAACCAGCCCGACAATTTCCTGCACGCGGCGATCGCCGTGGTGTGCCTGATCGTGGGCTTCGGCTCGAACCGCGGCTGAGAGTCCGAACCGCGCATTCCCGCCGGGGGCGGTGGGCGCGATGAGCCAGCCGCCCATCAACGGCAGATCGACGACGCGCGCGGTGCCGGCGGTCGAGGCGCGCAGCATGACGCGCGTGCTGCCCGGCACCGTGCCGGTGACGCTCGTGCGCGAGATCGACCTCGCCATCATGCCGGGCGAGTTCGTCGCGATCACCGGCCCCTCGGGCTCGGGCAAATCCTCGCTGCTCTATCTGGTCGGCCTGCTCGACCGGCCGAGCGAGGGCGCCGTCTTCATCCACGGCCAGGACACGAGCGGGCTTTCGGGCGACGAGCTGGCGGCGCTCAGGCTCGCGCGCGTCGGCTTCGTGTTCCAGTTCCATTTCCTGCTGCCCGAGTTCACGGCGCTCGACAACGTGCTGGTGCCGATGCGCCGGCTCGAGCGCTGGAGCGAAACTGAGGCGCGCGAGCGCGCCGAACGCCTGCTCGCCGACGTCGGTCTCGCCGACCAGATGAGAAAACGCCCCGACCAGATGTCGGGCGGCCAACGCCAGCGCGTCGCGATCGCGCGCTCGATGGCCAACGACCCCGA
>SBBV01000602.1 GCA_005240015.1 Candidatus Odyssella thessalonicensis
GATCCCATGCCCTGGCACCACGATCTCCCCTATTGGCCGTTCCGCGGCACGCAGATCTGCTCGATCTGGCTGGCGCTCGAAGACGTGACGGCGGCGGGCGACCGTTCGGCAAAGGCGCGGAAGTCGGCGTCGAAGCGCGACATCATGCTGTCGTAGTAGAAATTGCCGGGCTCGCCGGGCTTGGTGATGCTGCGATGCCAGGGCCCCGGGCTCCTCATGTTGCGCTCGAGGCCAGCGCGCAGGCGCTCGATCCACTCGGTGCCGAACAACCCGCGCAGGCACACCACACCATCCTGTTGATAGGCGGCAATATCCGCCTCGGCGATGCGGACACCCTTCGTTGCCATTGCCATGGCGCACTCCTCGTTGCCTGGGCCAAGGCTTCTCTCTAGCGCCATGCGGGCCCGGGGACTTGGCTCAGCGCGTCAGGCGGTTTGCCTCAGCGTGTAGGCGCGGGGCATCGCATTCGTAAGTAGAGTCTGTTAGCGTCGGCAGCGGGAATCCGGCAAGCGGGATCGCGTCATGCTGACGAGAGAATGGACCACCGACGCCGTTCCGGCGCGGGCGCGCTTTGGCTACTGGCAGCAGGCGATCTGCGACGGCATCATCGGCGCCGAAACCGAGAGCCCCCTCCCCGGTCCGTTCATGGCGCGGATGTCGGCGCGCCGCGCGGCCGATTTCGGCTTCGCGCGCTTCGCCGCAAGCGGGCACACGGTGGTGCGCCCCGCGCGCATGGCGCGGAGCGACGACGCGCCGTTTCTCGTCAACCTGCAACTCTGCGGCGAGAGCCGCTACGGCGGCGACGGCGCCCATGGCAGCCGCGCGGACACGATCTCGGTCCAGACCGGCGAGATCGCGCTGGTCAACACCGGCCGTCCGTTCCACCTGGTCTTTCCGGCCGATGTCAGCCGCGTGATCGCGATCCTGCCGCGGCCGCTGCTGCGCGCACGGGTTCCGTGGTGCGCTGACATCACCGCGATCAAGCTCGAAACCGCGCCGCCCGCCGCCGATCCGCTGCGCGCTCATCTCGCCGCCGCCGCGCGCAGCCTCGCCGTGCTCGATGATCGCACGGCTGCGGCTTTCCTGGAAAATCTCGTCAATCTGCTGGCGCTGATGCTGGCGCCGGCGGACGCCGTCGGCGACGACAGCGCGGCGCTCCGCCGTGCCCGGCGCGAGGCGCTCTGCGCCTACGCGCTGCGCAATCTCGCCGACCCCGAGCTCGCGCCGCAGCGCGCCGCGGCGGCGCTCGGCATCTCGGTGCGCCTCGTCCATCGCCTGTTCGAGGACACCGGCACCACGTTCGGTCGCTGGCTGCTCGGCCGCCGCCTCGATGCCTGCAAGCGCAGCCTCGACGACCCCGCGCAGGCGGGCCGCGGCATCTCCGACATCGCCTTCGCCTGGGGCTTCAACGAGCTTTCGCACTTCAGCCGCGCGTTCAAGGCGCGCTTCGGCGAATCGCCGCGGCGGTACCGGGCGCGCGGCCGCCCGGGATGAGCTCGTGGCCTAAGCGCGTTTGCGCGCCACGAAATCGATCAGCGCCGACAGGCCGCTGTGAGCCGTCCCCTCCTCGATGACGGCGTCGTACTCGGCGAGGTGCAGCACCTCCATCGCCGGGAAGGCGCTCTCGAGCAGCTCCCGCGTGTACATGTTCTCGGCGTGCGGCGGTCCGCCGGTGCCGTATTCGAGCTGCTTCGGGCGATAGCCTTCAAGGATCAGGAGGCCGCCGGGCGTCAGGGTCCGCTCGATGCCGGCGAAGATCCGGGCGCGCACCGGCGGCGGCGCGAACTGGAAGAAGATCCCCACCACCAAGTCGAATGCGCCCTCCGGCCACGCCCAGGCGCCGAGATCGGCCTCGATCGTCTCGATCGAGACGCCGGCCTGCTTCGCCAATTCGCGTGCCTTGGCCAGGGCCACCGGCGAGAAATCGATCGAGGTCACGGCGAGCCCCTGCCGGGCGAGCCAGACGCCGTTGCGCCCCTCGCCGTCCGCGAGCGCGAGCGCGCGCTGGCCGCGCATCAGGCGGTCCTTCTGCGCCGCGAGGAAGCGGTTGGGCGCCGTGCCGAAGAGATAACCGGGCGCAGAGAAGCGCTCGTTCCAGCGCGTCAGAGCTTCGTTCGCCATTGTTCGTTGCCGATCCTCTCTTGATTTCCACCAAGACTTGGCTTATGTGCCCGCTCCCCGAAAGGCGCGGCCGTTCGGCGCGCCGGGCAGGGAATTGCTTGGAATGACAGAGCTAAGGCCCATATCGAATCGGACCAGTGGCGTCGCCGCATGCGCGCAATGCGCCGGCGCGAAGCGCGCACGTGTTCGACCGGGAGTGTCCTTGCCCTAGCGACCTCGCCCCATTGCGAGCGCTTCGCGCAGCCCTCCCGGCCCAGCCGCGGAGGGTTTTTGTTTGGAAGGTGCGCGCGTTTCGGTGCGCGCGCCGATGAGGCCGACGATGACGTACGAAGTGATCGAAACCGAAGGCGTGCCGATCAAGGCCTGGACCAAGGGCGTCCCGGTCGAGGACGAGGCACGCCGCCAGCTCCTCAACGTCGCGCGCCTGCCCTTCGTCTTCAAGCACGTGGCGGCGATGCCCGACGTGCATTTCGGCATCGGCGCCACCGTGGGCTCGGTGATCCCGACCGTGGGCGCCATCGTTCCGGCCGCGGTCGGCGTCGACATCGGCTGCGGCATGTGCGCGGTCCGCACCAGCGTGCGCGCCGAGCACCTCCCCGACAGCCTGCGCGAGCTCCGCCTCGCGATCGAGGAGGCGGTGCCGGTGGGCTTCGCCATGCACAAGGAGACGCCGATGGCGGTCTCGAAGACGTGGCGTCAGCGCTTCGCCGACGATTACAAGGAGATGATCGCGCGCTTCCCGAAGCTCGAGCCCAAGGAGCCGTCGACGCCGCCGCGGCAGCTCGGGACACTCGGCGGCGGCAACCACTTCATCGAGCTCTGCCTCGACGAGGCGGGCCAGCTCTGGGTGATGCTGCATTCCGGCTCGCGCGGCATCGGCAACAAGATCGGCGTGTTCTTCATCGAGCGCGCGAAGGAGTTCGCGGCGGCGCGCGACCTGAAGCTCGCCGACAGGAACCTCGCCTGGCTCGCGGACGGCAGCGCCGATTTCCGCGAGTACGTGCGCTGGCTCGGCTGGGCGCAGGACTACGCGCGCGCCAATCGCGACGCGATGCTGAAGGCCATCGTCGCGGTGCTGAAGCGGCATTTCCCGGACCTCGAGCTCACCGCAGAAGCGGTGAACTGCCACCACAACTATGCGAGCCTCGAGGAGCATTTCGGCCATCGCGTGTGGGTGACGCGGAAAGGGGCGGTGCGCGCGGGCGCGGGCGAGCTCGGCATCATCCCCGGCTCGATGGGCGCCAAGTCGTACATCGTGCGCGGCAAGGGCAACCCCGAGTCGTTCATGACCTGCTCGCACGGCGCGGGCCGGAAGATGTCGCGCAAGGCGGCCAAGAAGGCGTTCACGCTCCAGGATCATGCGGCGGCGACGGCCCACGTCGAATGCCGCAAGGATGGCGGCGTGCTCGACGAGACGCCGGGCGCCTACAAGGATATCGACGCGGTGATGGCGGCGCAGAGCGACCTCGTCGAGGTCGTGCACACGCTGAAGCAGGTCGTATGCGTGAAGGGCTGACCAGCCACGGCCTAGCGCATGTTCGCATGACGCGCGGAATCGGCGAGCGCCCTTCGAAACCCTTCTCCCCGGGGGAGAAGGGGCAGGGGATGAGGGCGCCGA
>SBBV01000091.1 GCA_005240015.1 Candidatus Odyssella thessalonicensis
GACTGGGCCGACGCGGGCTTGTTCCTCGCGGACGGCAGCGTGTTCTGGGGCCGCGGCGCCGGCGCGCCGCGCACGGTCGTGGGCGAGCTCGTCTTCAACACCGCGATGACCGGCTATCAGGAGATCCTGACCGATCCCTCCTATGCCGGGCAGATCATCAACTTCACCTTCCCGCACATCGGCAATGTCGGCACCAACGCCGAGGACATCGAGACGGTAACGCCGGCGGCGCTCGGCTGCGTGCTGCGCGCCGACATCACCGATCCCTCCAACTATCGTGCCGCGCAGCATCTCGACGAATGGCTGAAGCGCCACGATCTGCCGGCGCTCACCGGCGTCGACACGCGCCGCATCACGCGGCGCGTGCGCGACAGCGGCGCGCCCAACGCGGTGCTGCGCTACGATCCCGAGAAGCGCTTCGACCTCGACGACATCCTCGCCAATGCGCGCGCCTGGCCGGGATTGGAAGGCATGGACCTCGCGCTGCAGGTGACCTGCCGCCAGACCTACGGCTGGGACGAGACGCGCTGGAGATTCGGCGAGGGCTACGGCAAGCAGACCAGCCCGCGCTTCAGGGTCGTCGCGGTCGATTACGGGGCCAAGCGCAACATCCTGCGCTGCCTCGCCGACTCCGGCTGCGCCGTGACCGTGGTGCCGGCGACCGCTTCCGCCGAAGATATCCTGCGCCACAAGCCCGACGGCGTGTTCCTCTCGAACGGCCCGGGCGACCCCGCCGCCACCGGCACCTACGCGGTGCCGGTGATCAAGCAGCTCATCAAGTTCGAGCTGCCGATCTTCGGCATCTGCCTCGGGCACCAGATGCTCGGCCTGGCACTCGGCGGCCGCACCAAGAAAATGCACCTCGGCCACCATGGGGCCAACCATCCGGTGAAGGACCTCGAGACCGGCAAGGTCGAGATCACCTCGCAGAACCACGGCTTCATCGTCGACCCCGCCACGCTGCCCGCGGGCGTGACGCCCACGCACCTCTCGCTGTTCGACAACACGCTCGAGGGCTTGAAGGTCGAAGGGAAGCCGATCTTCTCCGTCCAGTACCACCCCGAAGCCTCCCCCGGGCCCAGAGACAGCCACTATCTGTTCCAGCGCTTCGTCGGCCTGATGGAGAAGAGGTGAACAGGAGACGCAGAAACGCAGAGAATCTTGATTGCTGTCGCCCATGCACATGGAACCGGGGAAGCAGTTGACCGAGCGCATCATCGGGCTAGCGATTGAGGTTCATCGCGCGCTCGGCCCCGGCCTCATCGAATCAGTGTACGAGCATTGCCTATGCGATGAATTGAGCGCAGCTGGATTGGTGCATCGTGGTGGAGAAATCGGTTGTTGTGGAGGTAAAGGCCGTCGAGCAGCTACTCCCCGTGCACCAAGCGCAGGTTCTCACATATCTAAAGATCGCGAAGCTGCCACTCGGGCTACTCCTGACCTTCAATACAGCTGTACTCAAGGATGGCATAAGGCGTCTTGCGCTTGCCCGCGAAGCGCAAACGTGAGTCTCTGCGTCTCTGCGTCTCCTGTTCAATGTACCTTGCATGCCCAAGCGAACTGACATCGACAGCATCCTGATCATCGGGGCGGGGCCGATCATCATCGGGCAGGCGTGCGAGTTCGATTATTCGGGCACGCAGGCGGTGAAGACGCTGAAGGCCGAGGGCTATCGCGTCGTGCTGGCGAATTCGAACCCGGCCACGATCATGACCGATCCGGGCCTCGCCGACGCCACCTATATCGAGCCGATCACGCCCGAGACCGTGGCCAAGATCATCGCGCGCGAGCGCGCGGCGCGGCCCAGCGAAAAGCTCGTGCTGCTGCCGACCATGGGCGGGCAGACCGCGCTCAACACCGCGATGGCGCTCGCCACCAGCGGCACGCTCGAGAAGCTCGGCATCGAGCTCATCGGCGCCAAGCGCGAGGCGATCGAGAAGGCCGAGGATCGCCTGAAGTTCCGCGAGGCGATGGAGCGCATCGGCCTCGATTGCCCCAGGAGCCGCCTCGTCGCCTCGCTCGCCGACGCCGAGCTGGCGCTCGAGTATGTCGGCCTGCCCGCCATCATCCGCCCCTCGTTCACGCTGGGCGGCACCGGCGGCGGCGTCGCCTACAATCGCGACGAATTCCGCGAGATCGTCGCGCGCGCGCTGCGCGCCTCGCCGGTCGGCACGACCCTGATCGAAGAATCGGTGCTCGGCTGGAAGGAATTCGAGATGGAGGTGGTGCGCGACCGGAAGGACAACTGCATCATCGTCTGCTCGATCGAGAACGTCGATCCGATGGGCATCCACACCGGCGACTCGATCACGGTGGCGCCCGCGCTCACGCTCACCGACAAGGAATACCAGCTGATGCGCGACGCCTCGATCGCGTGCCTGCGCGAGATCGGCGTCGACACCGGCGGATCGAACGTGCAGTTCGGCGTCGATCCGCGTTCGGGCCGCCAGGTGATCATCGAGATGAACCCGCGCGTCTCGCGCTCCTCGGCGCTGGCGAGCAAAGCCACGGGCTTTCCCATCGCCAAGGTCGCCGCGCGCCTCGCCGTCGGCTACACGCTCGACGAAATCCAGAACGACATCACCGGCGTCACGCCGGCCTCGTTCGAGCCCACGATCGACTACGTGGTCACCAAGGTGCCGCGCTTCACCTTCGAGAAGTTCAAGGGCGCCGAGCCGCTGCTGACCACGGCGATGAAGTCGGTCGGCGAAGCGATGTCGATCGGGCGCAATTTCCAGGAGAGCCTGCAGAAGGCGCTGCGCTCGATGGAGACCGGCTTGACCGGCCTCGACGAGGTCGCCATCCCCGGCGCCGGCGAGGGCTCGGCCGATCGCGACGCCTACCGCGCGGCGCTCGCCAAGCCCACGCCCGACCGGCTGCTGCAGATCGCGCAGGCGATGCGCGCCGGCCTTTCCGACGACGAGATCTTCGCCGCGTGCAAGGTCGATCCGTGGTTCCTGCAGCAGATCCGCGGCATCGTGCGCGCCGAGGCGGAGGTGCGCGCAAGCGGCCTGCAGATGGACCGCGACGGGTGGATCAAGCTCAAGAGCATGGGCTTTTCCGACGCCCGGCTGGCGAAACTCGTCGGCACCAGCGAAGCCGAGGTCGCGACGCATCGCCGCCGGCTCGAGGTCACGCCCGTCTACAAGCGCATCGACACTTGCGCGGCCGAGTTCGCCTCGCAGACGCCCTACATGTACTCGACCTACGAGGCCGGCGATCCGCCGGAATGCGAGGCCGATCCTTCGGACCGGCAGAAGATCGTGATCCTGGGCGGCGGGCCCAACCGCATCGGCCAGGGCATCGAGTTCGACTATTGCTGCGTCCATGCCGTCTACGCCCTCGGCGAAGCCGGCTACGAGACCATCATGGTCAACTGCAATCCGGAGACGGTCTCGACCGACTACGATACGTCGGACCGGCTCTATTTCGAGCCGCTCACCGCCGAGGACGTGATCGAGCTCGTGCGGCGCGAGAGCCAACGCGGCACGTTGAAGGGCGTGATCGTCCAATATGGCGGGCAGACGCCGCTGAAGCTCGCGCAGGCGCTCGAGGATGCCGGCATTCCCATCCTCGGCACTTCGCCCGATGCGATCGATCTCGCCGAGGACCGCGCCCGCTTCCAGAAGCTGCTGCACAAACTCGAGCTGCGCCAGCCCAAGAACGGCACCGCCACTTCGGTCGAGGAGGCGGTGAAGGTCGGCGCCGAGGTCGGTTATCCGGTGTTGCTGCGGCCTTCCTACGTGCTCGGCGGGCGCGCGATGGAGATCGTCTACGACGAAGCCGGCCTGCTGCGTTACGTGCGCGAGGCCGTGAAGGTGTCGGGCACCAATCCTGTGCTGATCGACGCCTACCTCCAGGATGCGATCGAGGTCGATGTCGACTGCCTCGCCGACAAGGACGACGTGCGCGTCGCCGGCATCATGGAGCACATCGAGGAGGCCGGCATTCATTCCGGTGATTCGGCCTGCAGCCTGCCGCCCTACTCGCTCGCTCCCGCCGTCGTGCGCGACATCGAGCAGCAGACCGAGAAGCTTGCCCGCGCGCTCAACGTCGTCGGCCTCATGAACGTCCAATACGCGGTCAAGGACGGCACGGTCTATGTGCTCGAGGTGAACCCGCGCGCCTCGCGCACCGTGCCGTTCGTCGCCAAGGCGACCGGCGTTCCGGTCGCCAAGATCGCCGCGCGCGTGATGGCGGGCGAGAAGCTCGCCGGCTTCCCGCGCGCCGGCCACGCGCCCGACCGGCATGTCGCGGTCAAGGAGGCGGTGTTTCCGTTCAACCGCTTCCCCGGCGTCGACGTGCTGCTCGGCCCCGAGATGAAATCGACCGGCGAGGTGATGGGCATCGACCACGATTTCGGCCGCGCTTTCGCCAAGTCGCAGCTCGCGGCCGGCGTCAAGCTGCCGCTCACCGGCACCGTCTTCATCTCGGTGCGCGACCACGACAAGGCGCCGATGGTGGCGGTGGCGAAGAAGCTTATCGGCATGGGCTTCAAGATCGTGGCCACGCGCGGCACGGCCGACGTCCTCAACGCGGCCGGCGCCGCGGCGACCGGCATCAACAAAGTCCTGGAAGGGCGCCCGCACATCGTCGACGCCATGAAGAGCGGCGACGTGCACCTCGTGTTCAACACCACCGAAGGTGCGCTCGCCATCGCCGACAGTGCCAGCATCCGCCAGACCGCCCTGGCCGGCGACATACCTTATTACACCACCGTTGCCGGAGCGCGGGCCGCCGTGGAGGCGATCGCGGCGCTCCAGGCGGGCGCTCTTGAAGTGGCCCCGCTCCAATCCTACTTCTCGGCCTCGTTTTGAGGGACGGGCCCCGGGCGCCCCAAGGGGTTGCGCAGCCCAGGTGGGTCCGTAAGATACCAGCCCCCGGAAAAGAGCAGTTCTTCTAGGACCAAGCGAAAATGGACAAACTGCCGATGACTCCTCGCGGTCTCATCCGCTTGCAGGAGGAACTCAAGAATTTGAAAGCGACCGAGCGGCCGCAGGTGATCCGGGCGCTCGAGGAAGCGCGCCAGCACGGCGATCTTTCGGAGAACGCCGAGTATCACGCCGCCAAGGAGCGCCAGGCGTTCATCGAAGGCCGCGTGGCCGAGCTCGAGGACAAGATCGCGCGCGCCGAAGTCATCGACGTGTCCAAGCTTTCCGGCAGCGTGGTGCGCTTCGGCGCCACGGTGACGCTGGTCGACGAAGACATCGACGAGAAGGTGACC
>SBBV01000434.1 GCA_005240015.1 Candidatus Odyssella thessalonicensis
CAGCTGAATCTGCCCGTAGGTGTTGGCCAACACCACGGCGACGAAGGACCAAGACCAGGAAAGCGATGCGAGATCGGTAGCGCGAGCGGCAGAGCGCATGCAGCAGGCACCCCAGCTGCGCCATCGCCCCGCGACTTGCCCCGTCCGTTCCACGCCGCGCTTGCCCGCGCGCGGCGCTTCCTCGAGTTACCCCATTCTTCGACTGCGTCCTTCAAACAAGAGCGGCGTTCCGCCCGCAACGGCTGGAACAGGATCCCTGCACTTCTTCAATTTTTATTTTATCAAATATGCCACTGTCCGGATTTTTACTGTCCGAATTCTAGTGTCGTACACAGTTTTATACGGGCAAATCGGGCCGTAGTAAACACTTGACGGCGGCGATTCTTTTGGCACCTGAGGCGGTGAGGTTAACCGCGCGGTAACGAGCCTTTCGCCCGCGCGCGAAGCATGCCGCATCCGAATACGCTTCGCCGCGCAGCGGCGCATTGATATTTGTCAGCGCCGGTGCCGACGGTGAACGCCGGCAGCACATGCGCGTTTTTACCGAGGACGGCGGCCAACATCCCATGACGCGGCAGGACCACGCGACCCGGATCGAGAAGCTTCTCGCCGCGATGATGCTCGGGGAGAAGATCGGCCAGCTCAACATGCTGACGGCCGACCTCGCCGTGACCGGGCCCGGCATGCCCGCCGACTACATGGCCGAGCTCAAGAAGGGCCGGCTCGGCAGCATGCTCAATCTCTACGGCGTGCCGCTGATGCGCCAGGTGCAGCGCGTGGCCGTCGAGGAGACGCGGCTCGGCATCCCGCTTTTCTTCGGCTACGACGTGGTCCACGGGCATCGCACGGTCTTCCCGATCCCGCTCGCCGAGGCCGGCGCTTTCGATCCGGAATTATGGGAGAAGACGGCGCGCATCGCCGCCATCGAAGCCGCGGCCGAGGGACTGACGCTCACCTTTGCGCCGATGATCGACGTCGCGCGCGATCCGCGCTGGGGCCGCATCGCCGAGAGCGCCGGAGAGGACACCTGGCTCACCTGCCGCCTCGCCGAGGCCAAGGTGAAAGGCTTCCAGGGCAAGAATCTCGCGGCGCAGGACGCCATCGCCGCCACCGCCAAGCACCTCGCCGGCTACGGCGCGGTCATGGCCGGGCGCGAGTATGCGCAGGTCGAGCTCTCCGAGCGCGCGTTCCACGAAATCTATCTGCCGCCGTTCCGGGCCGCGGTCGCGGCCGGCGCCGCCGCGATCATGCCGGCCTTCACCGATCTGGCCGGCGTGCCGCTGACCGCGCATGTCGGCATCCTGCGCGATACGGTGCGCGCGCGCTGGGGCTTCGACGGCGTGATGATCAGCGACTACAACGCGATCGCCGAGCTGATGGCGCACGGCATCGCCGGCGATCTCGCCGAGGCGGCGGCGCTGGCGCTCAAGGCCGGCGTCGATGTCGACATGATGGCGACGGCCTACACGCGCGGCCTTCCGGTGGCGCTCGAGCGCGGGCTCGTCGCGATGTCCGACATCGATGCCTGCGTGCGCCGCGTGCTGGCGCTGAAGGCCGCGCTCGGCCTGTTCGACGATCCCTACAGGGCGCAGGCGCCGGTGATGACGGCGGAGCGCTGGACCGAGCACCGCGCCGTCGCCCGCGACGCGGCGCGCCGCTCGATCGTGCTGCTCGTCAACCGCAACGACCGCCTTCCGATCGCATCGCCACCGGCGCGCGTCGCCCTCTTGGGGCCGCTCGGCGACATCGCCCCGGAGATGCTGGGGCCCTGGTCGGGCGCCGGACGCGGCGAGGAGATGGTCTCGTATGCCGCCGGCCTGCGCGCCGCATGGCCGCAAAGCCGCATCGACGCCGCGCGCGGCGTCGAGGTGGAGGGCGAGGCCCGCAGCGGCATCAAGCCCGCGCTCGATCTCGCGCGCGCCGCCGACCTCGTCGTGCTCGCGCTCGGCGAGCTGCGCTGGATGAGCGGCGAGGCGGGCTCGCGCGCCAAGCCCGGCCTGCCGGGCCTCCAGAACGAGTTTGCGCGCGCGGTGCTCGATCTCGGCAGGCCCGTGGTGGTGCTGCTCTCCTCGGGGCGGCCGCTCATGGTGCCGTGGCTGTTCGAGCGCGCCGAGGCCGTGCTCGCCTGCTGGTATCTCGGCAGCGAAGCCGGCCACGCCGTCGCCGATGTCGTGACCGGGCGCTGGAACCCGAGCGCGCGCCTGCCGGTCACCTGGCCGGTCGAGGTCGGGCAGATCCCGATCTTCTATTCGCGCCTGCCGACCGGGCGCCCGATCGATCCCACGTTCCGCTATTCGAGCAAATACATCGACATGCCGAACGAGCCGATGTTCGCGTTCGGCCACGGTCTCTCCTACACGCGCTTCGCCTACTCGAATCTGCGCGCCGCGCCCGCGCAGCTCCGCGAGAAAGACACACTGGCGGTCGAGGTCGACGTCGCGAACGAGGGCAGGGCCGCGGGCGAGGAGACCGTGCTGCTGTTCGTGCGCGACCCGGTCGCCAGCGTCTCGCGCCCGGTGCTCGAATTGAAGGGCATGGCGAAGGTGTTCCTCGCGCCCGGCGAGCGGCGCAGCGTGCGTCTCTCGCTCGCCTGCGACGCCTTCGCGATTCTCGACGCCAAACTCGCGCCGCGCCTCGAGCCCGGCGCGCTCGAGATCTATGTCGGGCCCGCGGCGCGCGCCGAGGCGCTGCTCAAGACGAGCGTGAAGCTCGTCGCTTGAATGCGACCAGGTGCTTGGGCCGCGTCCCAATAAAGAGCGGTTCTGCGCTGTGGCGGCCACGAACTCCCGGTGCTAGCGTCGCGCGCAAAATATGCGCCGGGAGGAGACATGAAGCGCAGCACCGAGCGGTTCCTGACCACGCATACCGGCAGCCTGCCGCGCCCGCCCGACCTCATCAAAATGATGTACGCAAGGGAGGAGGGCATCCCGGTCGACCGCGCCGCGCTGGCAGCGCGCATCAAGTCGGCGGTGGCCGAGGTGGTGAAGAAGCAGGCGGCGGCCGGCGTCGACATCGTCAACGACGGCGAGCTCTCGAAGCCGTCCTATGCCACCTACATCAAGGACCGGCTCGGTGGATTCGGCGGCGCCTCGTATCCCGTCACCTCCTACAAGGACCTCGCCGATTTTCCCGAGCTTGCCAAGCGCGTGTTCGGCGATCCCGGCCGCTCGCGGCGGAAGACGCCGGCCTGCAACGCGGCCATCACGGTCGCCGATCCCGCCGCCGCGCGCACCGATGCCGAGAACCTGAAGGCGGCCATCGGCGGCGTGAAAGCGACCGAAGGCTTCATGAGCGCGGCCTCGCCGGGCGTGATCGCGCTCTTCTTCAAGAACGAGCACTATCCCACGCACGAGAAGTATCTCTTCGCCATCGCCGAGGCGATGAAGCCGGAATACGAGACGGTGGCGAAGGCCGGGTTCGTGCTGCAGATCGATTGCCCCGATCTCGCGATGGGGCGCCACATCCAGTACGGCGATCTCACGGTCGAGGAGTTCAGGAAGCGCGCGCGGCAGAACGTCGAGGCGCTCAACCACGCGCTCGCCGGCATCCCGCCCGAGCAGCTGCGCATCCATCTCTGCTGGGGCAACTACGAGGGCCCGCATCATTGCGACGTGCCGCTCGCCGACATCATCGACATCGTGTTCGCGGCGCGGCCCTCCGCCATCTCGTTCGAGGCCGCCAATCCGCGCCACGCCCACGAATGGAAGCTGTTCGAGACCGTGAAGCTGCCCGCGGGCAAGGTGCTGATCCCCGGCGTGCTCGAATCGAAGACGAACTTCATCGAGCACCCCGAGCTCGTGGCGCAGCGCATCGGCCGTCACGCCAGGCTGGTCGGGCGCGAGAACGTCATCGCCGGCACCGATTGCGGCTACGGCACCTGGGTCGGCCAAGCCGCGGTCGACGCCGACGTGGTCTGGGCCAAGCTCGCCGCGATGGCCGAAGGCGCGAGGATCGCGTCGAAGGAGTTTTGGAAATAGCGAACTTGTAGGGGCGGGTCCCCCGACTCGCCCGCGTGGCCGCGCCACAGAACTTGCGCTGATGTTGAACGCGCCGAGAAGAAGGCGGGCGGGTCGCGGACCCGCCCCCAAAGGACGCTACAACACGCCTTTCAGTCGCTCGGGATCGATGTTGCCGCCGGAGAGCACGCAGACGACCTTCGAGCCGGGCTTGAGCGGGAGCTTGCCGGTGAGGAGACCCGCGAGCGAGGCGGCGCCGGCCCCTTCGGCGAGCAGCTTCATGCGCATGAGCAGCAGCTTGATCGCCTCGCCGAGCTGCGTCTCGCTCACGAGCGTGATTCCCTCCGCGTGATCGCGCACGAGCGGAAAGCAGCGCTCGCCGGCGAAGGGCGGCGCCAGGCCGTCGGCGATCGTGGGCTTGGGCGGCGAGCGCACGGGCTTGCCCGCCTCGAGCGAGAGCCGCATCACGTCGGCGTTCTCGGGCTCGACGCCGAAGATGCGCGCCTTGGAGCCCGAGGCGCGCAGCGCCATGATCGTGCCGCCGATGAGCCCGCCGCCGCCGACCGGAACCACGATCGCATCGAGATCCGGCAAGTCCTCGAGCACTTCGAGCGCGAGCGAGGCGTGGCCCTCCATCACCGCCGGGTCGTCGAACTTCACGAAGGTGTAGCCGTGCTTCTCGATCAGGCCGAGGCAATGCGCATGCGCCTCGGAGACGTCGCCGTGCAGGATCACCTCGGCGCCGTAGCTGCGCGTCGCCTCGGCCTTCAGGCGGCTCGCCGCCGCCGGCATCACGACCACGGCCTTGATGCCCGCGATCGCGGCGCCGAAGGCAAGGCCTTGCGCCATGTTGCCCGCCGAGAAGGTGATGGCGCCGCGCGCCTTCTCCTCGGGCGAGAGCTGAAGCAGCTTGTTGGTCATGCCGCGCGGCTTGAACGAGCCGGTCTTCTGCAGCATCTCGGCCTTCACGTAGACCTCGTGGCCGGTGAGCTTGGAGAAGGCCGCCGAGCGCAGCAGCGGCGTGCGGTGGATGTAGGGCTTCGCGCGCGCGGCGGCGGCGTGGAGCGTCGAAAGCGGGGGAATCATCTACTCGCCTCGGGAAAACGGACGATGATCTCTTCGTAGGGGCGGGTTCCAGACCCGCCCGGCGGCGTTGCCGCAGCACCAATCGCCGATGACGTGCACGAGAGGAAGTTGCGCGCGGCGGGCATGCATCATTCGGACGCGATCAGGCGCCGGCGGATCGGGAACAGCACGAGATTAGTGCGCTCGGAGACGTAGCCCCAGATACCCTTGGGCGCAAACAGCATGATGAGGATCGCGAGCGCGCCGAGGAGGATGAGATACCAGGTGCCGTAGCCGGCGAGATAGTACTGCATCAGGGTGAACACGAGCACGCCGATGATCGGCCCCTCGATCGTGCCGATGCCGCCGATGACGACGATCAGGATGACGTAGGCGGTCCAGTCGAGCACGGCGAAGGCCGAGTCGGGCGAGATGCGCGCCTTCTGCAGATAGATCAGGGCGCCCACCATGCCGGTGCCGGCCGCGGTCGCGACATAGACCGAGAGCTTGGCGCGGAAATTGTCGACGCCGGCGCTGGCCGCGGCGGGCTCGGAATCGCGGATCGCGGCGAGCGCGAGGCCGTGGCGCGAGCGCAGGATGAGATAGACCGCGATGATCGTGCCGGCCGCGAGCACCAGCGCCGTCCAGTAGAGGATCATGTCGCGCGCGGCCGAGGTGCGCGCGTCGAAGAGGGCCTTCACGCCTTCGATGCCGGCGACCGAATTGGTGATGTCGGGCGGCAGCGAGGTGCCGGTGCCGCCGCCGAGCTGCTTCCACTGCGCCAGCACCAGGCGATAGACCTCGGCCACGACCCAGGTGCCGATCGCGAAATAGGCGCCGCGCAGGCGGAAGACGACGAACGCGGTCGGCAGTGCCAGCAAGCCGGCGATGACGCCGGCGAGCGCGATGGCGAGCAGCGGGTCGAGCCCGACGATCACCGTGAGCGCGAACAGCATATAGCCGCCGAGCCCGACGAAGGCCTGCTGGCCCACCGAGATGAGCCCGGCATAGCCGGCGAGCAGGTTCCAGTATTGCGCCAGCGCCAGCATGTAGAACACGAAGATCAGGTCCTGCACCAGCGCGCGGCTCGCGAAAGTTGGCAAGGCCACGAGCAGCAGCAGCAGCGCGGCGCCCGCGAAAGCCGTGTGGCGGGTGAATCTGCCGCCGACGGCGGCGCGCACGCTCTGGGCGCTTGTATACATCGCGCTCAATCCACGGCGCGCGGGAAGAGGCCGCGCGGCTTGAGCACGAGCACGACGAGAAAGGCCACGTGCCCGGCGAGGATCTGCCATTCGGGGTCGATGCGCGCGCCGATGGCCTGTGCGAGCCCGATGATGATGCCGCCGGCGAGCGTGCCCCAGAGGCTGCCGAGTCCGCCGATGATCACCGCCTCGAACGCGTAGATGAGCCGCGCCGGGCCGATCGTGGGATCGAAGTTGGCGCGCATGCCGAGATAGAGCGCCGCCACCGTCACCACGGTCATCGCGACGCCCATCGCCAGCGCGAAGATGCGCCTGTTGTCGATGCCCATGAGCTGCGCCGTCTCGGGATCGTCGGAGGTGGCGCGAAACGCGCGGCCGATGCTGGTGCGGTAGAAGAGGAAGTTGAGCGCGAGGATCGCGAGCACGGCCGAGGCGAGCGTCAACAGCGGCATCACGCCCACCGCGAGCCCGCCGCCGAGCGGCAGCGACTGCGTCTCGAGCGCGCCCGCGCCGATGCGCCGGCTGTCGGCCGAGAACGCCTCGAGCAGCCCGTTCTGCACGATGATCGAAAGGCCGAAGGTGACGAGCAGCGGCGGAAGGATGTCGCGCCCGAGCGTGCGGTTGAGCAGGAGGTACTGCAGCGCGTAGCCGAACGCGAACAGGATCGGCGCGGAAAGCAGCGCGGCGAGGAACGGGTCGAGACCGAGCGCACTCGTAACCACGAGGACCACGAACGCCGCGAGCACGATCAGGTCACCATGCGCGAGATTGACGAGGCGCATGATGCCGAAGATCAGCGACAGGCCCGCGGCGAAGAGCGCGTAGAGCCCACCGAGCATGATCCCCTGCAGCAGCGTGTCGAGCCAGACTGTCATGGCGTCCGCGGACCCGATGCAGTCAACAACATACTTGTCGTCCCCGGTGCTGTGCAGCGCGCGCCCTTCCTCGCGCGCGGTGCACTGCTAACCCGGGACCTGCGCGAGGTGTCCACGCAGCGCGGCCTCGACACCGCAACGAGGTCCCGGGTCTGCGCAGCACCACGCCGCTGAAGGAGCGGCGTGCTGCAGCGCGTGGACGACAGGAACAGGGGAGGCAGGGAAGGCATCACGTTCCGAAATAGGCGGTATGGATCTGCTCGCGCGTCAGCTCGCTGGGCCGGCCGGCGAGCGAGACGCGGCCTTCCTGGAAGCAGTAGACGCGATCGGCCACCGCCATCGCCTGCACGATGTCCTGCTCGACGAGCAGGACGCTGGCACCCTCGGCCTTGATCGCGGGAACCGTGTTGTAAATGTCGCGGATCACGATCGGCGCCAGGCCGAGGCTGATCTCGTCGCACAGAAGGATGCGCGGATTGGCCATGAGCGCGCGGCCGATCGCGGCCATCTGCTGCTGCCCGCCCGAGAGCGCGGTGCTCGGCGCATGGCGGCGCTCGGCCAGGACCGGGAACAGCGCGTAGACGCGCGCGAGATTCCAATGTCCGCCCGGTGCGCGCCCATAGGTGCCGATCAGCAGATTCTCCTCGACCGTGAGCGAGGGAAACAGCTTGCGGCCTTCAGGCACGAGCGAGATGCCGAGGCGCGTCACCTTCGCCGGCGCCAGTCCGCCGATCGCAACACCGTCGAGCCGCACGGCATCGGGCGGGCTCGGCAACAATCCGGCGATCGCTTTCAGAAAGGTCGACTTGCCCGCGCCGTTGGCGCCGATGATGGCGACGGTCTCGCCGGCGGCGAGCAAGGCATCGATGCCGTAGAGGGCCTGGAAATCGCCGTAGAAGGCGGTGAGGCCGCGCGTCTCCAGCATCGCCGCCTCAGGCCGCGATGCCCATATAGATCTCCTGCACCTCGGGCGATCTCATCACCGCGTGCGGCTCCCCTTCGGCGATCTTGCGGCCGAAATCGAGCACGATCAACCGGCCGACCACGGCCAAGAGCGCGTGCACGATGTGCTCGATCCAGACGATCGTGACTCCGCCGGCGCGGATGCCCTGGATGGTCTCGACCAGCGCCTGGCATTCGCCCTCGGTCAAGCCGCCGGCGATCTCGTCGAGCAGCAAGAGCTCGGGGCCGGTCGCCAGCGCGCGCGCCAGTTCCAATCGTTTGCGCTCGAGCAGGGTCAGCGTGCCGGCCGGGCGGTTGGCCTGCGCGAAGAGCCCGGTGCGGCGCAGGATCCCGGCGCAGGGCTCGATCGCGGCGCGCTCGGATTGCCCGCCGCCATAGACCGCGCCGACGAGCAGGTTCTCGAACACGGTCAAATTCTCGAACGGGTGCGGGATCTGATAGGTGCGCGCGATGCCGGCGGCCGAGCGGCGATGCGGGCCCAGCGCCGTGATGTCGGCGCCCTTGAAGCGGATCGTGCCGGCGTCGGGCGCAAGATCGCCGGCGATCAGGTTGAACAAAGTCGTCTTGCCCGCCCCGTTGGGGCCGACAATGCCGAGCGCCTCGCCCTGAGCGACGTCGAGATCGATGGCATCGGCGGCCTTCACCGAGCCGAAGGAGCGCGAGAGATTCCTGATTTCGAGAAGATTCACGCGGAATCACCCCCATCCAGCCTTCCCCCGCGACGCGGGGGAAGGCTCTCGTTTCTCCTTCCCCCGCCAGCGGGGGAAGGTCGGGATGGGG
>SBBV01000488.1 GCA_005240015.1 Candidatus Odyssella thessalonicensis
GTCACCAACGCCGAGCTCGCGCTCAAGGTCGACACCTCCGATCAGTGGATCGTCGAGCGCACCGGCATCCGCCGCCGCCACGTTGCCGCCGAGGGCGAGCTCACCTCGCATCTGGCGCTCGAATCGTCGAAGCGCGCGCTCGCTGCGGCCGGCATCAAGGCCGACAAGGTCGACCTCATCGTGCTGGCGACGACGACGCCCGATTCGACCTTTCCCGCGACCGCCACGCGCGTGCAGGCCGCGCTCGGCATCGGCCACGGCGCCGCGTTCGACGTGCAGGCGGTGTGCTCGGGCTTCGTCTACGCGCTCGGCGTCGCCAACAATTTCCTGGCGCTCGGCCAGCACGAGACCGCGCTCGTGATCGGCGCCGAGACCTTCACGCGCATCCTCGACTGGAACGACCGCAGTACCTGCGTCTTGTTCGGCGACGGCGCCGGGGCGGTCGTGCTCACGCGCGAGAAGAACGACGGCGCCGGGATCGCGGGCGGCAGCGCGCGCTTGAGCAACCGCCAGCGCGGCGTGCTCTCGACCCACATCCATTCCGACGGCCGGCTCTACGATCTCCTCTATGTCGACGGCGGCCCCAGCTCGACCATGTCGACGGGCCATGTCCGCATGCACGGGCCCGAGGTCTACAAGCACGCGGTGACGAAGCTCGCCGAGACCGTGCGCGAGGCGCTCGCCGCCAACGGGCTCACCGCCGCCGACGTCGACTGGTTCGTGCCGCACCAGGCCAACAAGCGCATCATCGACAGCACGGCCAAGAAGCTCGGCCTGGCGCCCGAGAAGATCATTCTCACCATCGAGGACCACGCCAACACTTCGGCGGCCTCGATTCCCCTGGCGCTCGATGTCGGCGTCAAGGACGGCCGCATCAAGACCGGCGACCTGCTCGTGCTCGAAGCGATGGGCGGCGGTCTCTCCTGGGGCTCGGCGGTGGTGCGCTGGTAGGACCGCCCCGAGGGCCCCGCGGGGTGGGTGTGAAACCGGGGGTTCTGCCGGCATTCGCGTCCGTCGTGCACTTCGACACGCTGGGGCCACCGGTGCGCGCGAGACGCCGCCCGGCCTCCCTGTGCTTTTTAGGTCACGCCCAAGCGCGAAAACGACGACGAGGGCCGGTAACTCTCTACAAGGGCTGGAAATTTTGCTTGTTAGCGGTTGACGCGGGGAGGAGGCGGAGGCAAGCTTCGGGCCCGTGAGGGGGAGACTGAGGGGATGGCAAAGACGATCACGCGCGCGGATCTGGGCGATGCCGTCTATCAGACGGTCGGCTTGTCGCGGAACGAATCGGCCAAGCTTGTGGAGCAGGTGCTCGACGAAGTTGTGGAGGCGCTGATCCGCGGCGAGGCGGTGAAGCTCTCCTCGTTCGGCAGCTTCATGGTGCGGAAAAAGGGCCAGCGCATCGGCCGCAATCCCAAGACCGGGCAGGAAGTGCCGATCCTGCCGCGCCGCGTCCTGGTCTTCCGCGCTTCCAATCTCCTGAAGGCGCACATCAACAAGCCCAAGGGCGGCGGCGAGCCCCAGCGCTGAAGGAAATTCGCAGGAGCCGGGGAGACGTGAAGATTCGCCACGAACACACGAAGACCACGAAGAAGATTGATTGGCGCGCCAAGGGCGCGGCCGCTCGCTGCGCGAGCTCTGGGCGAAGCGAAGCTTCGCCAGACGCTTGGCCAAAGGCCACGCGTCGTGCCCTTCGTGTCTTCGGGGCGAAATTTTTTTCCGCCGCTTCCCAGCTCCTGTTCACTGCCGGCAAGGCCGCATGAACCCGGCGAAGCCGATCAACGACAACGGCCCGGCGGATGAGCCGGACGTTCCCGAGGGCGAGGACAAGGCGCCGTCGGCCTATCGCACGATCAGCGAAGTCTCGGCCTTGCTCGACGTGCCGCAGCACGTGCTGCGCTTCTGGGAGACGAAGTTCGCGCCGCTCCGACCGATGAAGCGCGGCGGCGGGCGGCGCTACTACCGGCCCGAGGACGTGACCCTGCTCGCCAAGATCAAGGGCTGGCTCTACGACGAGGGGCTCACGATCAAGGGCGCCCAGAAGCGCCTGAAGGGCCGCGGCATCCGCCAGGCGCTGGCCGAGGACGAGGTGAAGGCGGTCCCGCTGTCGGAGCCGGCGCGGCGCGAGCTCGGCGCGCTCTTGAACGAGCTCAAATCCCTGCGGTCCGAGCTCGATTGATACCTACCGCCGAAGCGCTCGACGCGGCGACGCAGGAAAGAAAGGGAACAGGGAGCCGGGGAGAAGAAAGATTGCGCCGCAAGGGCGGCGCGAAAAAAGAATCGCTCGTTTCCTCCTTTGCGCGCGTCTTCGCGCGCAATCCCTTTCTTCTTGGCGTCTTGGCGTCTTGGCGCCTTGGTGGTGAACCTTTCTTCCTTCTCCCCGGCTCCCCGTTCCCTTTCTTACGTCGCTGAAACTGGGCGGAATAGGCCGCTTCGTGCCCGTTAAGATTTCATTTGCCATTCCGCTGTAGTCCTGGCCGCGAGCCGCTTTGCCGAGGCCTCGATGCCGCGCCTGCGCCTCTCCGTGATAGTACCCTGCCACAACGAGCAGGAATCGCTGGCCGAGCTGCACCGCCGGCTCGGCGCCGCCTGCGCCATCGCCGCCGGCGACGGCTACGAGATCGTCTTCGTCAACGACGGCTCGCGCGACCTCACCTGGCCCGTGATGGCCGACCTGGCGCGCCGCGACCACCATGTGGTCGCGGTGAACCTCGCGCGCAATTTCGGCAAGGAGCTGGCGCTCTCGGCCGGCCTCGAGCTGGCGAAGGGCGAGCGCGTGCTCGTCATCGACGCCGACCTCCAGGATCCGCCCGAGCTCCTTCCGGCCATGATGAAGAAAATGGACGGCGGCTGCGACGTGGTCTACGGGCTCAGGCCCCGCCGGCAGGGCGAGCCGTGGTGGAAGCGCAAGACCTCGGCCTTGTTCTACCACGCGCTGGCCGGGCTCTCGGATGTCGAGATCCCGCACGACACCGGCGATTTCCGGCTGCTCTCGCGCCGCGTCGTCGACGCGCTCTTGGCGATGCCCGAGGCGCACCGCTATCTGCGCGGGCTCGTGAGCTGGGTGGGGTTCCGCCAGGAGCCGATCGAATACGAACGCCCGCCGCGCCACGCGGGGCGCACCAAGTTCACGCCGGGCAAACTCGTGGCGCTGGCCTTCGACGCGCTCTCCGCGTTCTCGATCCGCCCGCTGCGGCTTGCATCTTATCTCGGTTTCGCCGCGGGCCTCGGCGCGCTGCTGCTGCTCGTCTACGTGATGTGGAGCTGGCTTTCCGGCGTCGCGATCGAGGGCTGGACCTCGCTGATGCTGGTCATGCTGCTGCTCAACAGCGCCACGCTGATCGTGATCGGCATCATGGGCGAGTATCTGGGGCGCACCTATCTCGAATCGAAGCGCCGCCCGCTGTTCATCGTCGAGCGCGTGATCGGCGACGGCGTCAGCCGCTCCGCCGCCGAGACGAATCGCCCGCCGCCGCAAATCGCCGCCGCCGCGGAATAGTCCGGCCGGCGGTGAGGCCGGCCA
>SBBV01000295.1 GCA_005240015.1 Candidatus Odyssella thessalonicensis
ATGCGCAGTCGCTCGCCGACGACGAGGTCTACGCGATCACCGCCTACGTGCTCTATCTCAACGACGTGCTGAAGGACGACGCGGTGCTCGACCGCGACTCGCTCTTGAAGATCAGGCTGCCCAACGCCGCCAACTTCATCCCCGATCCGCGCCCCGACGTGCAGCGCACGCTCTGCATGAAGGACTGCAAGGCGAAGGTCGAGATTCACTCCGAGGCGAAGAAGATCGGCGTCACGCCCGAGGACGAGCGCGGCAAAAGGCGGCCGGGGATGGACTAGCGCGCCGCCGCGCGCTTGCCGTTGACGCGCGCGCGCTTCGGCGCGGCCGTACGCGGCGCGCAGAACTTGCCGTAGAGCACCTGCAGCACCGCACGGATGTCGGCGTCGGCGATCGAGTAGTAGATCGACTTGGCGTCGCGGCGCGTGCGCACGAGCTCGCCCGAGCGCAACCTTGCGAGTTGCTGCGACAGAGTCGGCTGGCGCAGGCCGATCACGCGCTCGAGCTCGCCGACCGATTTCTCCCCTTCGACAAGGTTGCAGAGGATGAGCAGCCGGTTGCGGTTGGCCAATGCCTTCAGATAGCGCGTCGCGTCGCTCGCGCTGCTCTTCAACTGATCCAAGTTGACGCCTTGCATCCGATACTCCCGAGAACCCGGCCGGCTTCGCGCCGCTCGTCCGGCTTATATCACGCATCCGTCGCCGCGCGCGAGGCGCCTGCCCTGTCTGATTGGCATCCGCCGTGCGCTTTGGCGTAGCTGAGACACGGAGGGCACCCACATGGCCGAAACGCTCGACTTCTATTTCGACTTCACTTCGCCCTACGGCTACATCGCGAGCCAGGTGATCGACGCGCTCGCGGCCAAACACGGCTGCGCCACGCGCTGGCACGCGTTCATGGTGACCGCGGCCTACAAGCAGTTCAACGCGACCAATCCGCTGACCCATCCGGCCAAGCAGAAGTACTTCCAGCACGACATTCCGCGCACCGCGGCGCATCTGGGGGTGCAGTTCAAGTGGCCGGCGACGTGGCCCGAAAACCTCGTCGCCGCCGGCCGCGCCTTCTCGTGGATCGAGGACCGCGAGCAGGAAGCGGCCAAGCGTTTCGCCAAGGCCGCGATCCGCGCCTATTGGGCGGAAGGAAAGGCGCTCGCCAATCCCGACGTCGTCGCCGATGTCGCCGCCGCGCTCGGCGAGGACCGCGCCAAACTCCGCGCCGCGCTCGACGATGCCGCGGTCAAGCAGCGCTACATCGACAAGGGCAACGCGATCCTGGCGCAGGGCATCTTCGGCTCGCCGCAGATGTTGTTCCGCGGCGAGCTGTTCTGGGGCACCGACCGGCTCGATCAGCTGGGAGAAGGCGCTGGCGACGCCGGGGTGAGCAGCAGCGCCGCACGGAAGAGACGGACTTGCACGGACGGACAGGGAGATGAATCGGAGGTCGTCCGTGTTTGTCTGCGTCCGTCCGTGTGCGTCCGTGCTCTCGTTCAGGCGCCGCAGCGAAATATATCGCGACGAAATGCGCTTGCGCCCGCGCGATTAAGGAATTGGTAAGCACGCGATCGGTTAATGCCACCGCGTTAGGCTCCGTTTGCGGGGAAGGCGGGGAATTCCGGCATGTTCATCGGAGACATCCTGGTCGCCCATGGTCTGGTGACCCGGGAGGATATTGCCGAAGCGCTCGAATGGCAGAAGCGCGAGGGCGGGCGGCTCGGCGACATCCTCGTCGCGCACGGCAAGCTCCGCGCCGAAGACCTCGAGGCGATCATGCATGGCGCGCCGACCGCGCCGCGCACGCTCGCCGAGACCGGGCTCAGCCTCCCGACCCTCCTCAACCTCATGATCAAGGCGATGTACTCGGGCGCGGGCGAGACGCCCTCGGCCATCGCCAAGTTCCTGAAGCTGCCGCCGCGCCCGACGCAGCTGCTCATCGAGCAGGCGCAGCACCGGAAATTGCTCGACGTCTTGGGCGCACCGGACGGCCTCTCCGAGGTGCGCTATGTGCTCGGCGAGAAGGGCCGCCGCTGGGCGATGGACGCGCTCGAGCAGAACCAGTACGTCGGCCCCGCGCCGGTCTCGCTCGCGAGCTACATCGACCGCATCCAGCGCCAGCGCATCACCAACGAACGCGTCGATCGCGCGGGCATCGAGTACGCCTTCTCGAACCTCGTGGTTTCCGAGGCGTTCGTCCATCAGGTGGGCCCGGCGATCAACTCCGGCCGCTCGATCCTGCTCTACGGCGCGCCCGGCAACGGCAAGACCACGATCGCCGAGAAGATCGGCCGCATCTTCCAGGACGTCATCTACATCCCGCACTGCTTCGAGGTCGAAGGCCAGATCATCAAGGTGTTCGATCCCGGCATCCACCAGCGCGTCGAGCGCAGCACCAGCGAGGGCCATTCGCGCGCGCTCGGGCTTAGGCGCGAGGACCTCGACCAGCGCTGGGTCCCGTGCCGGCGGCCGTTCATCGTCACCGGCGGCGAGCTCACGCTCGAGATGCTCGACCTCTCGTTCAATTCGGTGGCGAAGTTCTACGAGGCGCCGCTGCACGTGAAGGCGCTGGGCGGCACCTTCGTGATCGACGATTTCGGCCGCCAGATCGTGAAGCCCGAGGCGCTCTTGAACCGCTGGATCGTGCCGCTCGAGAGCCGGGTCGAGTATCTGAAGCTCCACACCGGCAAGAGCTTCGCGCTGCCCTTCGACGAGCTCGTGATCTTCTCGACCAACCTCGCGCCGCGCGATCTCATGGATCCGGCGTTCCTGCGCCGCATCCCCTACAAGCTCGAGATCGGCGCGCCCAACGCCGAGGAGTACCGCCGCATCTTCCGCGCGGTCTCGCGCGCGCTCGGCCTCGAAGCCGCCGACGACGTCATCGACTATGTGATCGCCAAGCTGCGCAATCTCGGCGACGCGCCGCTCGCCGGCTACCAGCCGAAGTTCATCGTCGATCAGGTGATCGCCGCCTGCAAGTTCGAGGGCATCCCGGCGCAGTACCGCCCTGAGTTCGTCGACATGGCGCTGGACAACCTGCATCCGCGCGATCCGCGGCCGGCTACCCCGCCACCTCCCGTGGTACTCGTGCGCAGGACCGGCTCCTGAGGTCGACCTTCCCTCGCGCGCGAATAGCGGGGGAGGTGGACCGCGCGCCTCGCGCGGGCCGGAGGGGGTCAGGACAGCAAACCGTGCTGTCGCGCAAGCGCTCGCGGCCTTCGTTGGTTGCGAAGCGAACTCGTCCTCGCCCCCATCCCGACCTTCCCCCTATTCGCGCTATTCGCGGGGGAAGGGGCTACTGTGCCGCCCGCTGCTTCTCGAGCTTCGCCGCGAACTCGCGGCGCCAGGATTCGAACGGGCGGAAGCTCGGATGCTTTTCGATGGTCGCGCGCGTGCGCGCCATGATCGCTTCCTCGCTCGCCTCGAGATCGAGCGGGTCGACGCGCGGCTGCTCGACATACCAGGGTGAATCGACGAACAGCTCGATGCGGTTCTTCTCGGGGTCGCGGAAGTAGAGCGACCACGCGGTGCCGTGGTCGGTCGGGTTGATGTCGGAAATGCCCGCCTCGCGCTTGATCAGCTGATAGCGTTGGCGGAGCTCGCCAAGCGAGCCCACGCGCAGCGAGATCTGGTTGATGATGAGATCGTCGAGACTGCCGGTGCGGCCCTCGACCAGCACGATCTGGTGATGCTCCCTTGGATCCCGCGAGAGGAAGATGATGCGCCGTCCGCGCGCCACGCCGCGGTCGGTCTCGATGAAGCCGAGCACGCGGCAATAGAAGTCGCGCATCTTCTCGAGGTCCTTGACGAAGAACCCGAAATGGCTGAACGCGGTGGTGGCTGGCTCGGACATGCGCTTCACCTTTGGCGCGGCCGCACGCGCGAGACGAGGGGCCGCCGCCCTGCTAAGATCGATCCCAGCCCGGCGCTCGTCAACGGGCGCCGATGCGTTACCCGGCATGCCGCACACCGCGCGCGGAGCAAGGCCCAGAGGATGCGCCTGATCCCTGCCGTCTATCGGGTATTCGAAGGCCGGATCGCGTCGCCGTTCTGGCGGCAGCTGACGCACCTCTTCGAGGCGTTCGAGGAGATGCGCGCCTGGTTCCGGAAGCAGCGCCCGACTGCGAAGAGCGCGGGCCTCAAGGACAAGTTCTGCGGCCGCCCGTTCGACAGCTTCGAGCTGCAGGAGAACGGGAGCGTCTATCTCTGTTGCCCCACCTGGCTGCGCTGGCGCGCCGGCAATCTCTACGACACGCCGGCGGCCGAGATCTGGAACTCGAAGGTGGCGCAGGATATCCGCCGCGGCATCCTCGACGGCAGCTTCCGCCACTGCAATCACGACGTCTGCCCCGAGATCCAGGCGAATTCGCTGCCGACTCGCGCCGAGGCAGCGAAGAATCCGCGCTATGCCGAGATCATCGCCGGCAACAAGACGCGCATCGACGGCATCCCGGCGTTCATCAATCTCGCCAACGACAAGTCCTGCAACCTCACTTGCCCGAGCTGCCGCATGCAGCGCATCCAGTTCAACGACGGGCCGGGCTATGAGGTACGGAAGCGGCTGCAGGACCGCCTCGTCGAGGCGTTCA
>SBBV01000196.1 GCA_005240015.1 Candidatus Odyssella thessalonicensis
GCCGGCGGTCTTCTCGTTCACCGCCGCGCGCATCTCGTTCAGGTTGCCGAACGCCACGTGGTCGAAGCCGTCGACGGCGGGGCCGAAGCCCTCGGTGTGCTTGGGCTGGCCGCCGGCGAAGATCGTGGTGAGCGTGCGCCCGTGGAACGCGTTGTTGACGCAGAGGATGCGGTACTTGTCGGGGTTGCCGGCGGAATCGTGATAGTGGCGCATCATCTTGATGCCGCACTCCACCGCTTCGGCACCCGAGTTGCAGAAGAACACCGCATCGGCAAAGGTCAGATCGACGAGGCGCTGCGCCAGCTTCTCCTGGCCCGGGATCGTGTAGATGTTCGAGCAGTGCCAGAGCTTGCTCGCCTGCTCGCTGAGCGCCTTGACGAGATGCGGGTGGCAGTGCCCCGAGGCGGTGACCGCGATGCCGCTGCCGAAATCGAGGAAGCGGCGGCCATCGGTCGCGTAGAGATAGGCGCCCTCGCCATGGCTGAAGGCGATGGGACTCCGGTTGTAGGTCGGCAGAACGGCCGATTGGGCCGACGGCTTTTGTGCGGCGGCGTTCATTGGTCTTACTCCGCTTTCGGGCGCTTTTCCCCGGCCGTCGCTCGGCCGGACCCCGGCTCGACGCCGGCGCCGCCCACCCCGGGCGGTTGCGGAAAGCGCGGACTATCGGCCCCGCTTAAGGCTCTGTCAATGCAGGGGAACTCCGGTGCTCGACGGTGGCCGCGGGGCCGTTGAAACCGCGCGTCGAGCGCCTCGCCATCCCCAGCGCCGGCCCCCTCCGTCCAAACCACGCCACTTCTCGTTTCGAGGTGACGCTGGGACCGGGGCGCCGGCGCTATCGTCGCGGCGTGATCTCGCGCGGCAGGTCGGCGCGGGGCGTGGTGCTCTTGGGGCCGCTGCCGGGGGCCGTCGCGGTGGCGCGGCCGGGCAGGAACTGAACGACCTGGTCCTCGATCGCGTCGGCCATGAGCCCGGCGAGACAGCCATAGGAGAGGTCGTTCATGTGGAAGAGGTCGGGCGACAAGAGCTGCGCGGGCGTGAACTGCCCGCTCTTGATGAAATGCTTCATGATCGAGAAGCGGCGGAAGACTGCGACCTCCTCCGTGGCCGCCACTTCGTGCATCGCCAGGAGATAGTCCTTGTAGCGCTGCACCCGCTCCGACCGCGGGTAGAACTGCATCTGGACGAGGATGACGTCGATGCCGTGCTGGCGCAGCTTCTCGATGCCGGCCTTGAGCGTGTTCCGGTAGTTCTCGACGCCGACGTCGCGGATCGCATCGTTGACGCCGGTCTGCCACAGCACGAGATGCGGCTCGCGCGGGATCACGTCGCGCGCCATGCGCGCGAGCATGTCGCTGGCGAGCTGACCGCCGACGCCGAGATTCGTCACCTTGAAGTCCCAGCCGACGAAGCGCCGCTCGAGCTCGTCGTCGAGCTGCGCCGGATAGGAGGCGTGCGGCGAGCTGGCGCCGCTGCCGGCCGTGCTCGACGAGCCGAGCGCCACGATGCGGATCAGCTTCGTGGACCGGAAGGCCTGGACGAGATTGGTGAGCGGCGCGCCGAAGCGCACCATGTGCTTGGGCGCGGTGCAGGGCGGCGCCGCGAGCGCGGCGCCCGCGCCAAGCGTCAGGGTTGCGAGGAGGGCGGCGGTGCCGGCACGGCGCGCTGCGGCGAAGCGCCCGGCGAAAGCCCGGCCCCCACCGCCGGCACCATGGCCGGCGACGTGCCCGGGATCACCTGGACTTTCTTGCGCAGGAGCCAATTTGCCACCACCACCATCAGGCCGATGCCGCCCGCGTTGATTGCGATCTGGATCCAGAGATCGCGGCCGGCCTCAACCATTAGGAACAAACCAACAAAGCATAGGATTGTTCCCAAAGTAAATATATCTAGTGAGCTACGGCCGCAGGCGATGACGCCCTTTGCCCAACCCTGGCGGAGCCAGCCGGCGGTGGGCTTGACGAATATGGCGACGAGATAGGCGACCGCGAGGATGTGGGCGAGCCGCCAGGGCGAGAGGCCCGACTTGTCCATCGGCGCCAGGAGATCGCCGCGGACGAGACGCCATTCCTCGAGGCCGGGAAGCTTGGTCCAGGGCGCGATCACGATGAGGGCAAAGAGCGCGTAGAGCGCCGCCGCCGCGATCAGCCAGCGCCGGCGCGGCAGAATGACGCCCTTGGTCGCGGCGTGGCCGAGGATCGCGCCGATCGAGAATAGCAGCTGCCAGGCGAACGGGTTGAAGAACCAGCCGTCGTTGTTGGGATAGCTCGGCAGGTTGAGGCCGAGCGCCTTCGCCGCGGCATAGACGCCGAGCGAGCCCATGAGCGCCCAGGCCCGGTGCCGCTTCAACAGCCAGAACAGCGCCGGGAGCCAGGCCAACAGCACGATGTAGAGCGGCAGGATGTTGAGATAGATGAGGTGATGGTTGAGCGCCAACGCGCGCCAGATCGCCTCGAACGGCTCGAACGCGAACGGCACGAGATTGATGTATTCGTAGTAAAGGGGGTTCTCGAACGCGCGCGCGGCGACGCCGATGCCGCCGACGCACACGATCAGCAGCAGGATGTGCGCGACGTAGATTTCGCCGATGCGCTTCGCCACGCGGCGCGTGCCGGCCTTGAAACCCTGGCGCATGAAGCTGCGGCCGAAGGCGAGCGCCGCGGCGTAGCCCGAGATGAAGATGAAGATCTCGGCCGCGTCGGCGAAGCCGAAATTCTTGAACGTGAAATGGGCAAACACATTGCCCGGCACGTGATCGACGAAGATGAAGATCAGCGCCAGGCCGCGGAAGAAATCGAGCCGCAGATCGCGCTCGCCCCGGACGGCCGGCGAAAGCGGCAACGCGTCTACGTTCAAAATCGAGGTTGCAGGCACGGCTCGCGAGCCCCTCTCGGTCGATCGCTTCTCCCCCTCGCAGTTTTCGGATTGGCCGCGTTCGGATGCGCGGCAGACGCGTCTTCTAGACGACCTTTATGGCGGACGCTAGGTATGAATACAGAGGTCACGCGAAAGTGATTCCCTCCATTATTTCAAACACTTATGAGATTTTCGCATGATTGCTCTGACATTTTAAGGGCTTGCAGCGGATGCAGGCCATGCCGACCGCGAGCACCCTCCGCCGAGCATGCCGGCAAAGCCGGTCCGGCGGGCGAGAAGCGCGAGCGGGCATCGCGCCAGTGCTATTTCGCTCGCGCCGCGCTGGTCTGCGTCGCGCCCCTTACCTCGCCCGGCGGCGCCGCGATGAACACGTCGACCTGCTGGCCGATGCGCGCCGGAAATTGCTTGGGGTCGAAGCGGTAGAGGATCTGGAGCACGCGCGTATCGACGCGTTCCTGCGTGCCGCCGGCGAGATTGCGCTTCGGCACCACCATCGGCTCGAAGCGGACGAAAGCGAGATCGGTGCGGACGGCCGCATTGCCGCGCAGCTGCGCCTGCGCCGCGGCGCCGGCGCGCACGCGCCACGCGTCGGTCTCGTCCACCTCGACGCGCACATGGAGCGTGGCGGTGGCGCCGAGCGACAGCAGCGGCTCGACGAGCACGCCGGGCGGCGCGTATTCGCCGAGGCGGACATTGACCTTGAGCACGGTGCCGGCGATCGGCGCCTTGATCACGGTCTTGTCGAGATCGATGCTCGCGCGGTCGCGCTTGGCGGCGGCGGCGGCGCGGCGCGCCTCGGCCTCCCGGCGCTGGGCGCCCAGCACGTCCAGATTGCGCTCGGCGGCGACGATGGCCGCGCGCGCGGACTGCACCGCGGCCTCGGCCTTCCGGGCGTCGGCGCCGGTCGCCTCGAGCTTCTGGCGCGAGGCCCAGTCCTTGGCGGCGAGCTCGGCGAAGCGCCGGCGGTCCGCGTCGGCGCGCACGAGCTCGGCTTCGGCGCTGGCGAGTTGCGCCTTCGCTTGGAGGACCAGCGCCTTCTGCGCCTCGATCTGGCGGCCGAAGGTGGCGATCGACGCGTCGGCGAGCGCCAGGCTCGCCTCCGCGTCGGCCAATGCCGCGCGGTAGCCGCGGTCGTCGATGGCGAACAGCGGCGCGCCCGCCTCGACCGCCTGCCCCGCCGCCACGAACACGCGCGCCACGACGCCGCCGAGCTCGGTGGCGACCGCGATCGTCTCGCTCGACGGCTCGACAAGGCCGACGCCGGCGACGCGCGCCTTGAACGGGCTGGCGGGCGGCGCCAAGAGCGGCTCGGACTTCAAGCGCGGCTGGTGCGCGGCGAGGACCGAGTAGGCGGCGAAAGCGAGCGCGCCCGCGGCAAGCAGCGGCAATCCGTGGCGCGTGAAGCTGAACCGTTTCATGGCGAATCTCCTACGCGAGCGCTGAACCCAGGTTGTCGTCTCCGCGGAGCGTCACAGGTTGGGAGTCGCTGAGACGCCCGTCCTCCATCGCGACAATCCGGTCGCCGAACGGGAAGATGCGGTTGTCGTGCGTCACCACGATCACGGCGCGGCCGCGGCCGACCGCGACGTTTTTCAGCATCTCCATCACCGTGCGCCCGCTCTCGGCATCGAGCGCGGCGGTGGGCTCGTCGCAGACGATGAGGCTCGGCTCGTGCACGAGCGCGCGCGCGATCGCGACGCGCTGCTGCTGCCCGCCCGAAAGCTGGCGCGGGAGCTTCTCGGCATGCTCGGCCATGCCGAGCCGCTCGAGCACCTGGCGCGCGGCCTCGACCGCCTTGGCCTCGGGCACCTTGGCCGCGAACAGCGGCACGGCCGCATTCTCGGCCGCCGTGAGCGCCGGCAGGAGATTGTATTGCTGGAAGATGAAGCCGATGGCGCGGCGGCGGAACGCCGCCTTCTTGGCGTCGGAGAGGCGCGTCAAGTTCTCGCCCTGCACGATCACCTCGCCTTCGGTGGGTGTCAGGATGCCGGCGATGATCGAGATGAGCGTGGTCTTGCCGCAACCCGAGGGCCCGACCAGGAGCGCCATCTCGCCGGCCGGCAGCGCAAGGTCGATGCCGTGCAGCACGCGCAGCGTGCCGCCGCCCGATTCGAAATCCTTGACGATGCCGTGGCAGGCGACGGCGTGTTCCCCGCCACCGCCACGCTCATCCGGGTTTGTCGCCCCCGCGAAAGCGGGGGCCCATCTCTCCACGGCATCGGCGTTCAGCGCCGAGCGCACGTCGCTGGAGGCATGGGTCCCCGCTTTCGCGGGCACGACATGGTGAGACTTGGGCTCAGCGGCGCGGCGCGGCGCGAGATCGGGCACGACCAGACGGTTCTCGGTAACCGGGAGCCAGAGCGTGCTCATGGCACTCACCCACGGAAGACGATGGCGGGATCGACCACGAGCACGCGGCGGATGCTGGCGAGGCTCGCGATCAGGATGATGAGCAGCACCGCTGCGGCGGTGCCGAGCATCACCTCCCAGGGCAGGCTGAAGCCGCGCAGGCTCACCGCGGCGCGGCCGGTGACCTCGAAGAAGATCGCCGAGAAGCCGATGCCGAGGCTGTAGCCGATGGCGGCGACGACGAGCGCCTGCAGCGTCACCATGCCGAGGATGGTGCCGTTGCCGACGCCCATGGCCTTGAGCGCGCCGAACTGGCGCAGGTTCTCGAGCACGAAGATGTAGAAGGTCTGCCCCGCCACCGCGGCGCCGACGATGAAGCCCAACAGCACCGTGATGCCGAAGTTCACCGGGATGCCGGTGCGCTCGAGATAGTAGTTGATGGTCGCCCACATGAACTGGCGCCAGGTCAGCGCCTTCAAGCCGGTCTCGGCCTCGATGCGCCTGGCGAGCGCCGCCACGTCCTGGCCGGGCTCGGCGCGCACGAGGACGTAGGACAGCGGCTTGCGCGTGCGGCCGACATAGCGCAGCGCGTCGCTGTATTTCGCGAACACCACCGGGAAGGTCGTGAACGGCGCCGCCGCTTCGCACACGCCGACCACGTTGGCGCGGCGATCGTTGAGCTCGAAGCTCTTGCCCGGCTTCACCTCTTCGCCGGGCCAGATGAACAGGTGGCCGGCGCGGTCGATGACCACAGCATCGGGGCGCTTGAGGTCGGCGGCCGAACCCATCAGCATGGCGGGGCAAAGTCCCGCCAGCGACGCATCGTCGACGCCGAGCATGAACACCTGCTGCAGCACGCCATCGGTCGAGCGCGCCACGGTCAGCGCCTTGAAGAACGGCGTCGCCCAGGCGACACCCTCGACGCCGCGTACGCGCCAGAGCTGCGTCGCGGTCATCGGCTCGACCTCCTCGACGTATTGCACGCGCGGGTCCATGACCCAGAGATCGGCCTCGCGCACGTCGAGGATCTGGCTCGCGGTGCGCGCCATCAGGCCGATGAAGATCGAGACCTGCTGCGACATCAGCATGGTGGCGAACGCGATGCCGAAGACGAGGCCCAGATACTTGGCCCGGTCTCCCAGCAGCATTTTGAGGGCGACGCCGCGCATGGCCTTGATCCGCTTGAAAAATTACGTTATCATTGATAACGTAACGCGGATAAGTTATCTATGTTAACATGAAGAGTCAACGGGCCCTCAAAAAAATATCAGCGCCGCGGCGCAAGGCGCGCGGAGAGGGCTATCTCAGGCGCGAGGAGATCCTCGCTGCGGCGCGCAGCCTGTTCCTCAAGGAGGGCGTCGACCGCGTCACGATCCGTGCGATCTGCGGCAAGGTGGGCATCACGCCGCCCGCCCTCTACCGGCATTTCAAGGACAAGCGCGAGATCGTGCTCGCCATCTGCAACGAGACGTTCGGGCGCCTGCTCCAACGCTTCCGCCAGATCCGCGCCGCCGAGCCCGACCCGCTCGCCGCGCTCAAGCAAATGATGGACACCTATGTGCGCTTCGCGATCGCGCACCAGGACGAATACCGCCTGCTGTTCATGTCGAAGGACCTGCTGATGCTCGAATTCGCCGAGCAGCTGGAGATCAAAAGCGACGACGACGCGATCCGCGCCGGCATCCTGGGGCCGCTGGTGTTGCGCGAGCTGGCCGAGCACGTCGGTCTCTGCATCCAGCGCGGCATCCTCAGGCCCGGCGATCCCGCGACGCTCACCGAGGCGATCTGGTCGTGCGGGCACGGCCTCGCCTCGCTTCTCATCACGCATCCGCATTTCAAGAACCGGCCGCATGACCAGATCATCGCCGCCGCGATGGACATGACCTTGAACGGGCTGCTGAAGCGCTGAACGCGCAACGGCACTCACCCCCCGCACGGAACCATGCAGGTCCGTGGCTGTTCGCGCTTGTCCGTGTTCGTCTGCTTCACGCCGAAATGAGCAAGATTGACGCACGCGGCAGCGCGGTTGAGGTTAAGCCTTCGCGCCCTGAGACCGGCATGGGGGAAGCGCTGTGGCTGAATTTCTCGACGTCGACCTCTGCGTCATCGGCGCGGGCTCGGGCGGGCTTTCGGTCGCCGCCGGCGCCGTGCAGATGGGCGCACGCGTGGCGCTCATCGAAAAGCACAAGATGGGCGGCGATTGCCTCAACTATGGCTGCGTGCCCTCGAAGTCGCTGATCGCGGCCGCGCATGCCGCCGCGGTTCAGCGCGCGCCGGGCGCGTTCGGCGTCGCCGCGCACGAGCCGGCCGTGGATTTCGCCCAGGTGCACGATCACGTGCACGGCGTGATCGCGGCAATCGCACCCACCGATTCGGTCGACCGCTTCACCAAGCTCGGCGTCAACGTAATCCTCGGCACGGCGCGCTTTGCGGGCCCGCGCGAGGTGATCGCGACGACGCAGACGGGCGAAACGCGCCTCCGCGCCAAGTGGATCGTGATCGCCACCGGCTCGCGCGCGGCGGTGCCGCCGATCCCGGGCCTCGACGGCGTCCCCTATCTCACCA
>SBBV01000009.1 GCA_005240015.1 Candidatus Odyssella thessalonicensis
ATTATCTGGTGAAGGGCGAGATCGACGCCGACAAGCTCGGCGCCGCGATCGTCAACGCGGTCGAGAAGGTGTCGGCGCGCCGGCGCGCCGCGCTCGAGCGGCGCGAGCTGGAGCGCATGGCGCTGTTCGATCCTTTGACCGGCCTCGGCAACCGCAATCTCTTCCACGCGCGGCTCGAGCACGCGGTGGCGCTGGTGCGCCGGCGCAACGACAGCGCCTGCCTCCACATCATGGACCTCGACGGGTTCAAGAGGATCAACGACACGCTGGGGCACCACATCGGCGACGAGACGCTGCGCATCATCGGCCAGCGCCTCGCCAGCATCGGCCGCAACGCCGATACCATCGTGCGCCTCGGCGGCGACGAGTTCGCCTACCTCATGGAAACCGGCGCCACCCGCGACGGCGCGCTCGTGGTTGCCAACAAGGTGATCCAGCTGGTGCGCCAGCCGATCGTCACGCGCGCCTCGGTGTTCTGCATCGGCATCAGCATCGGCATCGCGATGTTCGCCGGCGCCAACTCCGAGGTGGACACGATCGTGCGCCAGGCCGATGCCGCCATGTATCAGGCCAAGCGCGCGGGCGGCGGCGTCGTGATCTACGAGCCCGCACCGACCCAGGCCGCGGTGGTCGAATTCGGCAAGGCCAAGCGCCGCGCCTGAGCGGCGACGCCGTCAGCACACGAAACCGCGGCGCGCCGACCGGCACGCCGCGGTTTTTCGTTCGGGATCGCTCCGCTACTGCTCGAGCTCGATCACTTCGCTCCAGCGGTCGGCGTCGACCCGCTCCATCAGCACGTATTGCTGGTCGGGCCGCATCTGCACGGCGACCTGACGGCGGCTGCCGTCCGGGTAGACCGTCTCGTAGATGCGCCAGGCGCCGCCCGGCTGCAGCGTCACGACGCGGCCGGTATCCGTGACCGTGAGATTGGGCACGGTCGATTGATAGTGCGTGACGATCAGGCGGCGGACGACCAGCGGGTCGCCCTGCCAGGTCAGCGTGCCGCCCGGCGGCAGCGGCGCCTCGGGCGCCGAACGCGGCGCGCCGGGCGCGGTATCGAGCGGCCGCTCCTGGATCTGCGTGCGGCGGAACTCGGTCGGATAGTCGTCGGGCTGGCCGCGGTAGAGCGTCACGTCGTCGGCGCGCAATGCACGGCATTCGCCGCCGCGCGCCTGCACCCAGGTGATGAATTGCGTGTTGGGACGCTCGGTGTCGTAGACGGGCCCGATCGGCTGGCCGGATGCCGTGAAGCAATGGCCGGGCGCCGCCGCGGCGGGCGCTGCGAGCGCGAGCGTGCAGCCGCCGGCGAGCAGAAGCAATTTGGCTTTCATCGCGTCTCTCCTCTCTCGTCAAAGCGCAGCATCGTGCGGCCGGTCCCGCGAGGCCGGCCCAATATCGCTGGGTGAACGCCATGGCGTGACGAGGGGTTTCCGCGACGCATGCGCGCACGGCACTGGAAAATCACGGCGCCGAGAGTGAGGAACGCGCTCCTGGCCGGCGCGTTTACGGAATGGATGGGCGCCGGCGCGGCCGTGCGTCCGCAGCATGCCACGCCCATGGTGAACCTCTGAACATCCACCGCGCCCCAAGACCGGCCGGCTGCGAACCCGAAGCCGAGTGGCCGGTTCGCGGCAAACCGCGCCGCATCACGTCGAGCGACATCGAGCGCGCCGCACGCGAGCTCGTCGCTGCCTACGGCCCGGCCGCGATCGCGCTCATGCAGAAGCGCACGCGCGCCGTGCGCCGGCGCGGCGACGCCGAGAGCGCCACGCTTTGGTTCGCCGTGGCCAAAGCGATCGAGCAGCAATTGAGCGCCCGCGGCGGCACAGGCGACAGCGCGGACTAATCCTGTACCTGCACGGACGAACACGGACGTGCGCGACGAGGCGCGGACGGGCACGGCGCTTCGCCGAGGATCCGTGTTCGTCCGTGTCAGTCCGTGTGCGCCGCGCGCTGCTCTATGACCGTCGTCACATGACCGCTGTCACTGCGGCATTCAGCCCTCCGTGAGATAGTTCACGGCAGATCTGGGCCGCTCTCTCGCGGCTCGCGCTATCTCAGGAAAGGCTTGCACCATGAAGAAGCTCGTCCTTGCCGCGGCGATTGCGGCTCTGTCGTTCAGCGCGGCGCTGGCCCAGCCCAGCGTCGTCGAAGCGAAGCGCGGCTGGAACAACCACGGCCCCGGCGGCGACTATTACATGCAGCAGTATTGGGGCCCCAACTGCTACCCGTATCCGCACCCGGCTTATGGTTGGATCTGCTACTAACGGCCTGATTCACGGCTGAACGGCGGGCGGCCCGCCTCCAAGGCGGGCCGCGTCGCTTGCGTGCGGTGCCAGACGGATCAGCGCCGATGCTTGCCCGGCGCCCAGCCGAACGGCGCCAGGAATTTCTCGCCCACGGCGAGCGGCTCGGACTCGAGCGGCGTGCCCAGCGTGTCGTTCCAGCGGTTGAGGAATCCGAACAGCGCGATAACGCCGATGATCTCGACGATCTGCTCCTCGCTCCAGAACCTGCGCAAGGTCGCATACATGTCGTCGCTGACGCTGTTCGGCACGGAGGCGGCCGCCAGCGCGAAATCGAGCGCGGCGCGCTCGCCCTCGGAATAGAGCGGGCTCGTCGCGTACTCCCAGATCGCCGCGACCTTGGCGGCGTCGACGCCGAAGTGCAGCGCTCCGCCGGCGGTGTGCGCCATGCAGTAGCGGCAGCCCGCGGCTCGGCTCGCGACATGGGCGATGAGGCGCTTGAATCCGCGATCGACCCGGCTCTCGGGGTCCCAGACGGCGGCGACCATCTGCACGAACGCCTTCACCAGCTTCGGCTTGCGCTGCATGATGAGCACGCTGTTCGGGACGAATCCGAGGTTCCTTCGGATGGCTTCGAACTCACCCTGGAGCTCCGGCGACGTCTCCTGCGGAAGCGGCTCCACCCGCGGGGTTGTTGCGGCTACTCGATCCATCGACTCCTCCGGCACAGGAACGGGCGCGAACCTCTCTCGGCGGCGAGTATCCTCCGCCTCGGCCCCCGACGCCATCCCGGGCTTGTGCTCGCCGCAGCGCCTACGCCGCCGCGCGACGCCGCCAGCGTGCGATCAGGCCGTCGACGGAGATAGGGCCGCCGCCGCGGATCAGCAAATAGCCGAAGGCCAGCATCCAGACATAGTGATACGGCGCCAGATAGTCCTCGTTGGCGTAACCGACCGCGAAATGGATGACCGCGGTCATCACGAGAAGGCCCAGCGCGGGCAGGCGCGTGAACAGGCCAATGAAAAGGAGCACGGGAAGCACGATTTCGCAGGTGGTGGTGACGATCGCCCACAGCTTGGGATCGAACAGGCCGAGCTTGTACTCCTGCCCGAACAGGAACTCCTGGCTCTTCCAGTTCGTGACCCGCGCCAAGCCGGAGTCGAGAAAGATCTTCCCCATCCAGATGCGCGCCGCGAGGTTGAAGACCGGCTCGAGGTGGGCGGCGAGCAAATGCCCGAGGCGGTCGTGGGCGTCGAGCAGGCGGAACAGGAGCGAACGGGCACCCCTCTGCGCCGCGAGCGTGGCACCCGACGGCTTCGTGAGGATGGCCATGGAAGGTCTCCGGCCGGTCTGCGAAATCCTCGGCGCGCCGAGGCGAGGCCCGTCCCTGCCGAAGCCGGGATGGCGGGCGCTTCGCCCCGGCTGCGCCTGCGCGTGAGGGCCTAGGACTTCGGCGCTTTCGGATTGACGCCCTTGCCGGCCTTGTCCGAGCCGCCCAGCTTCGTGCACTCGGCGGCATCCTTGACCGCCTTCCAGTCGGCGAGGTCATAATTGACCTTCGACTGGCCCGCGCAGTCATGCGTCTTGGCGGCGTTGGCGCAGTCGTTCTGGCCGGCCTTGGCGACGCCCCAGCACTTGAAGCCTTGCGCGCCCTTGGTCTGGGCGGTGGCGGTGCCGGCGAGCGCGAGCGCACCGGCCACGGCCGAGGCGATGGCTATGGCGGAAAGCTTGGTCATTGCACACTCCTCCTGTTGCGAGGTCCCCGATCAGGGCCTCCGGGAAGGTTCGGCGGTGCCGCCCCTAAGGTTACGCGCTGCCACCTGCTCACACTCTCTTGACCGGGAGCCGGCCGAAGACCGCGTGAGGGCACCCGGGCTTCGCGGCTAAAGTCGAGCCATGTCCGCTCGCGCACGTCATTCGCCGAGGCAAGATGCGCCGGCCGCCACTCCGGCCGCGGACGAACGCAGGCGCAGGGAGCCCGGGCCGTCGTCGGGCGGGGATGCCGATTGGTCGCGGCTCATGGCCCGCGCTCAGGACGGTGATGCCGCCGCCTATCGCCGCCTTCTCGAGGAGATCGTCCCCTATCTCCGGGCGCTTGCGGCGCGGCATCACCGCGATGAATGCGATATCGAGGACACCGTCCAGGACGTCCTCCTCACCCTCCACGCGACGCGGCACGCCTACGACCCCGCCCGGCCGTTCGCCCCCTGGCTGGTTGCGATCGCCCGCCGACGCGCGATCGATCGCCTGCGACAGCAGCGTCGCGCGGGCCGGACGGATGCGGCGCTGCGGGCGGAACATGAAACCTTTGCCCCGGCTCAAGCGAACCTTGAGCGCGCGGAGTTGGAACAGAACGCGGTGCGCGATGCGGTCGAGCGGCTGCCGCCCGGCCAGCGCAAGGCCGTGACGCTGCTCAAACTGCGAGAGATGCCGCTCAAGCAGGCGGCCGAGGCGAGCGGCATGTCGATCGCGGCCCTCAAGGTCGCGATGCACCGCGCGTTGAGGAACTTGCGGAAGATGCTGGGCCGGGAGAGCGGAACGACGTGATAACGACGCCGGAGCTCATCAGATCGCTGACGGCCGACGCGGCGCCGGTACGGCGCCTGCGCCCGCCGCTGGTGCGCGCGATGCTCTGGCTTCTCGTGGCTGCGCTGGTGCTGGCACTCATCGGCGCCAGCCACGGCGTGCGGCCCGATCTCGCCGCCAAGGCGCGCGAGCCGGCCTTCGTCGTCGCCACGGCGGCTTCGCTCCTCACCGGAGTCTTGGCCGCGATCGCCGCGTTCATGGCCAGTCTTCCCGACCGCTCGCGCCTCTGGCTGCTGCTTCCGCTACCGGCGCTGATCGCCTGGATTGCCACCATCGGCTACGGCTGCGTCGCCGCCTGGGTCGGCCTCGGGCCCGGTGGCGTTCGTTTGGCGGACGTCGCGGAATGCTTCGCCAACCTCGTCCTGATCAGCGCACCGCTTTGGCTGGCGCTGCTGTTCATGCTCCGGCACGCGGCGCGGCTCCGGCCGGCGGCGGCGACCATGATGGGGAGCCTCGCGGTGGCCGCGATCACCGCGGCCGGGCTGCTGCTGCTCCATCCGCTCGACGCCTCGATCATGATCCTGGTCTGGAACCTCGGTGCGGCGGCCGTGGTTTTCGCGCTGGGCAGCGCTTTCGGCGGAAAGACATTGTCCTGGTTTGCACTGCGCCCGGTTCAGCCGCACGGCTGACCCGGCGGAAGGAGGCAGCCCATGCTTGGTACTGCAACTGTTCGCTACCGCACGCGGGCCGTCGCAACGGTCATGGCCTTTGTGCTCGCCCTTGCCGCGCCCGAGCTTGCGGCCGGAGATGCCCCGAGCGACTGGAAACGCGAATGGCCGCGCACGGATTTCTCGCGGGCGACCGTGCCGTTGTCCGAGATCCGCTCGGTCATCCCCAAGGACCGAATCCCCGCGATCGACCAGCCGAGGTTCGCATCGCTGGCGGCGGCCGCCTCGCTGGGGCTCGGCGAGCACGAACCTGTCATCTCGCTCGCGCTCGGGAACGAGGCCCGCGCCTATCCCCTGCGCATCCTGACCTGGCACGAGATCGTCAACGACACGATCGGCGGCATCCCGGTGGCGGTGACCTACTGTCCGCTGTGCAATTCCGCCATCGTGTTCGACCGCCGGCTCGAAGGGCGCGTTCTTTCGTTCGGCACAACCGGCAAGCTGCGCCACTCCGATCTGGTCATGTACGATCGGGAGACCGAAAGCTGGTGGCAGCAATACCTGGGCGAAGGCCTGGTCGGGACGCTCTCGGGCCGCAAGCTGACCATGCTGCCGATGCGCGTCGAGAGCATCGCGCGGTTCAGGCAGCGGTTCCCGGACGGCAAGGTTCTCGTTCCCAACGATCCGGCCGCCCGAGACTATGGCCGCAATCCCTACGCGCGCTACGATTCGAGCGCGAAGCCCTTCCTCTACGACGGACCGCTGCCCGAGGGCGTGCCGCCGCTCGAGCGGGTGGTCGTCGTCGACGGCAGCGCGTGGACATTCGCGCTGCTCAAGAAGCGCGGCCGGATCGAGCATGGGGATCTCGTTCTCACCTGGGAGACGGGGCAGAACTCCGTGCTCGACACCGCAATCATCAAGGACGGCCGCGACGTGGGCAACGTGATCGTGCAGCGGCGCGGAAAGGACGGCGCGCTTAGCGACGCCGTACACGACGTGAGTTTTGCCTTCGCCTTCCGCGCTTTCCACCCGAACGGGCGCATCCACCACGAATGAGCCGATCGACGTCCGGCGCGCGGTGTTCCTCGCCCGCGCTGGACGCCGAGCACCGCGGCGACCGCGTGCATCGGCAGCGGATCGGGAACCGGCTTGGCGCGAATCTCGGCCGGCGCCAGCGCCTGCTTCTCCCTAATCGGCGTTGTGCGCCGGGCCGCTCGGAGGTTGCGGCGGCCGCCGCGGGAGGGCGATCGTGACTTCGGTGCCCGCAGCGCCGCTGTTGATGCGCAGCTCGCCGTTGAGCGACTGCGTCAGGCGCTGCACCAGCACCATCCCGAGCGACTTCGACCGGCCGGCATCGAAGCCTTCCGGCATGCCCTTGCCGTTGTCGCTCACGACAAGTTCGCTGCTCCCCTCGGGGCCCGCCTTGAAGGCGACGCGGATGCGGCCCGGCGCGCCGGGCGCGAAGGCGTGCTTGATCGCGTTGGTGATGAGCTCGTGCGCCATCAGCGCCAGCGAAAGGGCCTGCTCGAGCGGCACCTCCAGCTTGTCGGCCGCGATCTCGAGGCGCGGCGAGCTTTCGCCGAGATAGGCGCGCGCGGTGTCCTGGCAGAACGCCTCGAGGAACGCGCCGAACTCGACCGTGCTGGCGAGATCGGCGCGGTAAAGATGGCGGAAGATCGTGCTCATCGAGATGATGCGTTGGCGTGCGAGAGCCAGCTGCTCGCGCGTCGCCGGATCGGCGCTGCGTGCCTGCAGGTGCAGGAAGCTCGCCAGGAGCTGCAGGCTGTTCATCACGCGATGCTGCAGCTCGCGCATCAGGATCTCGCGCTGGGCGAGGAGCTGCGCTTCGGCGTCGGCCATGCGGTTGAGCGCGCGCGAGAGCGCGTCGAGCTCGGTCCCGGACTTGAGTTCGGGAAAGCGCACCTGACGCTCGCCCGCATGGTGGCGCTGTGCCGCTTCCACCATGCGCGTCACCGGCCGGCGCACCAGCCGCTCGCCGGCGAACCACGCCGCGGTGATCGCGAGCAGCATCACGAACGCCATCAGCAGCATGTTGCGCCAGGTCGTCTGGTTGATCTGCGCCAGCGCGGCCGCCGAGTCGTAGCCGACCGAGATCAACAGGCCGGCCTCGGTCTTGGCGTAGCCGATGATGGCGGGACGCCCGAAGACGTCGCTGGCCTCGAAACTGCCGGCGCTGCCGGTCGCACGCGCCAGCGCGGCGGGCGGGACCTTGCGGCCGACGGCTTCCGTACCCGGCACGCGAATGATGATGGCGCCATCGCGGTCCAGGATGCTGAGATAGCGGTTGGTCCAGTCGTACCGATCGCGGAAACTGCGCCCTAGAAGGTCGAGATCGAGACCAAGCCCGACGATGCCGGCCGGTTCGAGCTCCGAATCCGGCGTCATATACCGACGGGCCATGGGCAGAGCGCTGGCGCCCGTGACGCGTCCGCGCGCGACCATCTTTCCGACCACCATCTCGGACTGCCGCAAGGCGTCGCTGACATAGTCGCGGTCGCCGAGGTTCACCCCCTCGGCTCTCGGCCAGCTGCACGTGACCCGCCCGGCGCGGTCGGTCACGAAGGCGGCGCGATAAAGCGGCAGATCGTTGACGATCGCGCGCATCAGCGAGGCGCAGCGCTCGGGTTCGGCGCGGAGGATGCGCGCCTGCTGGCTGAGCGCCCAACTGAGCCGCCCGGCGCCTTGGACGATCGCCTCGAGCTGGCCGGCGATGAGCTGGGCCTGGTTCTGCGCCTGGACGTGCAGCGCTTGGCGCTCGCGATCGCGCGTCTCGATGGTGTCGTAGGTGAGCAGGCCGATCGGCGGCACCAGCACCAGGCCCACGAGGATGCTCAAGCGATTGCGCAGGCTCACGGCCGCGCGCGCTCCAAGCCGGCCGGCCGCCGGTGGCCGGCTCGTGGATCGTTCCGAGGCGTGCGCATTCCCTTGCCGCCTGCGTGCATCCCGGGCGATTCTAGTACAGCGCCGACCCTCGGCACCACAGGCTTGGCTTACGCAGCGGACGCAAGCCGCCACAATCCTGCTGGACGAGAGCCGGGACTTGCGTGTTTATTGAGGGCGTCCGGTTGCTTTCGGGGGGTCGAACGGCCGGGCGAGACACTCGAAGAGAAGGGGACTCGATCATGCGCATTCTCGCTTTTGCCGGACTCGCCGCACTGGCGCTCGGCGCCTCCGCCTGCACCACGATGCAGAAGCCCGCCACGCCGCCGGCTCCGATGGCACCCAAGGCCGATCTGGTCGTCGTCGACCAGGCGGTGGTGCGCGGCACCGTCACGATCGATTCGGTCACGATGGAGCAGGATGGCTTCGTCGTGATTCACGAGACCACCGCCGACGGCAAGCCGGTGGCGCCGGGCTCGATCGGCCACGTCGCGGTCAAGAAGGGCACGGCCAACGAGGTGCCGATCCGGCTCACCAAGCGCGTGCGGAAGGGGGCCAAGCTCGTCGCCATGCTGCACGTCGACACCGGCCGGATGGGCCGCTACGAGTTCGGGCCGCGCAGCCAGGCGGAGGACAAGCCGCTGATGGTCGGCAACGCGCCGGTCATCAAGGCGTTCACGATCCAGTAAACGGCAAGGCGGCGCGTCGCGGCATCGCCGCGATGCGCCGCCCTTTCCGGCGCGGCCTCAGGGCGTGCGGTTGAGGCGCTCGATCACCTCGGGCGGAATGCGCAGCGCGTTGCGTCCGCCGACATCGACGAGGGTGCACGTACAGCCCTGCGCGCCGCGCTCGCGGCAGGCGGCGAGTGCCCGTGTTTGCGCGGCAGATTCGCTCTCGGGCGTCGCGTGCATGGCGAATGGCCCAAGCGGCACGCTGTCGGCGCGCACTTTGCTCCAGTCGATGCAATAGGCGAGCGCCTTGTGTCCGGTGGCTGCACGATAGCGGCCACCCTGCTGGCCGAGTTGGGCCATGATCCGATCATAAATGTCGGCGCGCAGTCCCGGCTCGGTATATCGCGGCCGCGCCTCGCGTTTCGCCTTGTCGAGGTCGGCGCGCACGGCCTTCACCGCCGGCGCGTCGCGGTCGAGCTTCTCGGCCTCGGAGACCGCGCGTTCGGCGGCGGCGAGGTCCTTGCGCTGGAGCGCGGCGCGCGCATCGGCGACGAGCTTCTGGATGCGCTCGGCCTTGTCGCGATCGGAGGCCGCGTCGCGCTTCGCCTTCTCGAGATCGGCGCGCACGGCTTTGACCGAGGCCGCATCGCGGTCGAGCCTTTCCGCTTCGACCACGGCGCGCTCGGCGGCGGCCAAGTCCTGGCGCTGAAGCGCGGCGCGGGCGTCGGCGACGAGGTTCTGGATGCGCTCGGCCTTGGCGCGGTCGCCCTGCTCGGCGCGCTTCGCCTGCTCGAGCCGGCGCTGCAAGCCGGCCCAGCCCGGATGGCGCGGATGGCGGCGCATCGCGTCGGCGAGAAGGCGCTCGGCCACCTCGAATCGGCTGCGCGTCAACGCCGCTTCGATCGCGGCGGTGAGCTGGCGGATCTCGTCGGCGCGCCACTCGGCGCCGATGCGCTCGCGGGCGAGGTCGGCACGGGCCTCGCGGATCTCGGGCAGGCCGGGCGCCAGGTCCTCGGCCTCGTCGAGCTGGCGCTCGGCCTGGCCGTAATCGCCGCGATCCATCGCCTGGTGCGCGGCGGCGACGTGCTCGCGTGCGCGCCGCAGCCGCCGCTGCCACTCCGCCTGGGCGCGGATCTGCTGCAGGCGGGTGCGGTAGTTGCGGAAGGCCGCGTCATTGGCGAAGCGGCGCTCGGCCTCGCTGATGAGGTACTCGGCTTCCCAGAGGCGATACGCGGCGAGCGCCTGCTCGATCGCCGCCACGTATTCCCCGCGCTCGCGGAACCGCCGCTCGCGCTCGGCCCTAAGCCGCGCCAGCTCGGCGCGCGCCTGCGTCAACTCCGCCAGGTTCGGCACGAGGCGCGCCGCCTGCTGCAGCAGCGTGTCGGCGGCGGCGAAGTCGCCGGCATTGGCGTAGCGCCGCGCCTCGGTGACGAGACGCCGCGCCTGGTCGAGGCGCAGCCGCGCCTCGCGCTCGCTCCTCAACTGCGCGAGCCGCTGCGCGAGCTGGTCCCATTGCCTCTGGCCCGGAAACCGGGCGCGGCCTTCGCTCAACAGCCGCTCGGCTTCGGCGAAATTGCCGCGCCGCAACGCATCTTCGATCGCGGCGGCAAGCGCGTGCTGGTCGAGCGCGCCCGGGTCGGCGGGAAATTCCGGATAGACGAGGCTCGTGCGCTCGCAGTCGAGCCGATCCGCCTCCGCGTCGGGCTGCGCGCAGCTCAGCACCGCTCCATCCTGCTCGCGCAGCCAGACGCGGTCGCGTCCCTCGAAGCGCGCCGCGCCGAGCAGCGTGAGGTCGTAGCGGTTGTCGCGCGTGAGCGGATGCTCGGAGCAGCCGCTGTCCGCGCACCAGAGCAGGCGTGTGCGCGTGGGATCGGTGTCGTGGCGCGCGAGGATCGCGGTCTTGCCGACCAGCCGGTCGCGCTGCTTCACCGAGAAGGTTCCGACGAGGACGAATTCGCCCGCGTCGAGCTCGAACTTGGCGCAGCCATCCGCGGTGCAGCGGAAGACGTGCGGGCGGCCGTCCTGGTAACGCGGGTGCTGGAACGCGAGATAGAACGCGCGATCCGCAAAGCCGAGCGAGGCGATCGCCGCCGCCGGCAGGTCGTCGTCGGCAATCCGCTCGAAGCGGAGCCTGGCGCAGCGGCCATCCTGCACGCAGAGCCACGGCACGCCCTCGGCGCGGAATGCCCAATGATTGGCATGCGGGTTGAACAGCAGCGGCGTATAGGGCGCCGGGCGCGCCTGCTGCGCGAATGCCGAAGAGCCTGCGGCGGTCAGCGCGAGGGCCGCCGAGAACAAGATCGAGCGCATCGCACCCCCCGATGGTAAGGGCCCGGCGCAGGGCGAACTGCGCGGCGTGCCGGCAGGCTTAACCTTATACAGAGGCGCGCAGGTGCGCCAATCCTGCCGCGCCGCGCGGGCGAGGAGGCGGGCCAGGTCTGCCCGAAACCGAATCAGAGGCGGCGGGTGCCCACGCCGGTGGCGGGGCGCCCGCGCCTCCTATCGGCCGATAGAGGCTCGCATCGGCCGAAATCCGTACCTGGACCGCTAGCGGCCGATGAAGACCGCAGTGCTCCAGTTCTCGCCGTCATCGGCCTCGATCGCGAAGTATTCGCGCGTCGGCCGCATGTGAACGGCGACTTGGCGGCGGAAGCCGTCGCGCCAGGTCACGTCGTAGATGCGCCACACGCCATCGGCCCGGTAGATCACGCGGCCCGTATCCGAGACCATCGTGACCGGCCGCCCGCGATTGGCATAGGCGAAGGTGATGAGCTCGGCCGCGCGCGCCGTATCGCCGAGCCACACCGACGTCGCAGTCGACGGCGGCTGCGACGAGAGAACCGGCGGGGCCGTGGGCGTCACGACCACGGGCGGCGCCGCCGGGGCGATCGTCAGCAGATACTCCGACGGATAGCCGAGCGGACGCTGGCTGTGGAACACGACTTCATCCGGCTGCAAGGTCCGGCATGTCCCACCGCGCGCGTGCACCCACAAGATCCAATGGTTATTGGGCGCGGCCGTGTCGTAGGTCGGCCCGATCGCCGCCCCGAACATGTCGAAACAATGCGCAGGCACGGCCCCGGCAGACGCAAGCGGAGCCGCGACGCCAAGCGCGAGCGCGCTGGCGAACACAAGCTGTTTTGTGCGCATGGCAATCCTCCTCTCGGACTCGCATTCCGTTGCCCGGTGCGGAAAGAAGAACACGCACTGGGCCAGCATGTTAACGCCGCCCCAAGCGGTCCGGTTCCCAGTTTTCCGGCGCGCGCGCAGCCGTACGTGCTGCACCGTTATGTGAACGGCGCGCGCGCTTTTCGCGGGCCGGAGGCTAACGTAGGGGAGATCGCTGCGTTCCCGCCGGCTTTTCAGGCGATTGACTGCCGACTTGCGCGGGAAGGGGATGCGCCGGCGGGAGGCTGTGCGGCCGTGCCGAGGCGCGAATCGGTGGTGGCGACCGCAATGCCCGCGAACACGGCCACGACCCCGAGCACGAGATTGATGCCGAAGGGCTCGCCGAGCAGCAGCCCCGCGAGCACGCCCGCCGCGACCGGATTGACCGTCATCGTCGCGGTCACGCGCGTCGGCGTGGCGCGCTGCAGCGCCCAGATCCACAGCCAGAACGCGGCGGCGCCTCCGAACATGCCGAGATAGAGGAGCGCGCCCCATTGCGCGAGCGTGAAATCGAGGACCGGCGCGAAGCTGCCGCGAAGAGCCGCCACCGTGGTCACCGCGGCCGCGCCCACGCCCATCCCGGCGACGAGGAAGCCGATGGCGCTCGAGCGCGCCACGAGCGGCTTCGACCAGATGCTGTAGAGCGCCATGCACAAGGTGGCGCCGGCCATGATGAGGTCGCCGCGCCAGGCGCCGGCGGGCGCGGTCGCGAGGCCGGCGCCGAGCGCCACGGCGACGCCGGCGATGGCGAGCAGCACGCCCGCGGTCTTGCGCGGCGTGAGCCGCTCGACGCCGAGCAGAGCGGCGAGCGCCATCGTGACCAGCGGCAACACCGATAGGGCCAGCGCGCCGCGCGCGGCCGTGGTGTGGGCGAGCGCGAGGTTGTAGAGCACGAAGAAGACGGCGAAGAAGAGCAGGCCGAGCAAGCACACGCCGATCCAGTCGCGCCCCTGCGGCCAGCGCGCCTCCAGCGCCAGCGGCAGCAGAAGCAGGAAGCCGAGGCCGAAGCGGAACGACGCCAGCGCCGCCGGATCGAGGTCGAGCGCGACATAGCGCGTCGCCACCGCCGCCGCACCGCCGAAAGTGCAGGAAAGCACGCCGGCCAAGACGCCGATCCGCTCGCTCATCGCCGAACCTCATGCGCGAGCGCGCAGGTTCGCCGGCGCGGATAATCGAAGCAATTCCGCGGCGGGGAATGAAGGCGCGCGGCCTCAGATTCGGCGCCGCTCTGGCGCATGTTCGCATGACGCGGAGTCGGTGAGCGCTTTTAGAAACCCCTTTTCCCGGGGGAGACGGGGCAGGGGATGAGGGGGCCGACGTGCGTCTCACAC
>SBBV01000426.1 GCA_005240015.1 Candidatus Odyssella thessalonicensis
GCGCCGCGCACATCACGCCCCCGCTCGCGGCGCGCTTCGACGAGATCGCCGCCGCGATCCCCGAATTCCATTTCGGCCGCTTCGACGTGCGCTTTGCGAGCATCGGCGAGCTCGAGGCCGGCCGCGGCTTCGCGATCGTCGAGATCAACGGCGCTGGCGCCGAGGCGATCGAGGTGTGGGATCCCGAATACCCGCTCGCGCGCGTCTACCGCGTGCTGTTCCGCCAGCAGGCGCTGCTGTTCCAAGTCGCCGCCGCGAACCGCCGGCGCGGCTTCAAGCCGATGCGCGCGCGCGATCTCGTGCGCCTCCAGCGCCGGCAATACCGCCTCAACTCGGCCTACCCGCCATCGGGCTAGGTGCGTTTTCATCGCTAGACTCGTTGGTCAATCCGTAGGGGCGCGCTGCGCGCGCCCTGCGTAATCATCGATACGAGCTTCGACGGCGTCGGGCGCACGGCTGTGGGTCCTCGCTTCCGCACGTATCGCCATGAACCGGGGCGCACGCCCGAGCGAAGCGAATGGGCGTGCGGGTTCTATGCCAATGCTCGCGTTCGGGCAGGGCGCGCGCAGCGCGCCCCTACGCGTGAGACGCTTCCACCTCACGGAAAGGCGCGCTAGCGTGGCGCCTTCTCATGCCGATCTGGAGCCTTTCATCATGTCACTAAGAAGTGCCCTGCCCGCGGCCGTTGCGTGGTGCCTCTTCCCGCTCGCGCTCGCCGCGCCCGCGCTCGCACAGGGCGGCCGGCTCGTCGATTGCCGCGTGGAATCGGAAGGGCGGGTGCAGGTGAGCGGCAAGTGCCGCTTCACCCCCGAGCAGGGCGGCTCGTTCACGCTCGAGAACGCCACTGCCAACCGGCCGCTGTTCGGCTCGATCCTGATGGTCAGCGTCGCCATCGTCTCGCCCGGCGTCGCCGAGGTGCGCGGCTTGACGCGCGACGGCATCAATTCGCGCTGGGGCCAGGCGCGCCGCATGGCCAACGACCGCGCCTGCTGGCAGGGCTCCGACTTCAAGATCTGCGCGCGGTAGAGGCGCTCCGGCGGCATGTAATCAGCGTAGGGGCGGGTCGCAGCACCACTGTGACACGCGCGGGTTCTAGACGATCAGAAAGCTTTACTGCGCACATCAGCCGCGCACGCAGTGCCACGAAACGCAGACGGGCGCGAAGCCGATCTTGGCGTAGCTGCGGTTCGATGCGGGATTGCGGCAGTCGACATAGAGGCAGGCGAGCGATTTCCCTTCGGCATAGCCGCGCTCGACCAGCGCCGCCGTCGCAGCGCCGGCATAGCCGCGGCTGCGCAGCGCCGGCGGCGTGTAGACTCCATTGATGACGACGCCGCGGCGTGTGCGCCGCCCGATGCTGGCGACCGAGACCGGCGCGCCGTCCACGGTCCAGAAGAGATGATCGCCGCTGGCAGCGCTGCGCGCGAGCTCGTCGGGCGTGGGCACGGGATCGTGCGGCGTGGCCTCTTGCGCAAACGCTATCCGCCATTCGGCAAACAGCGCCGCGTCGGCGGCGGTTACTGCGCGCGCGGAGCCGGGCGCGCCCGGATGGCGCGGCCGTCCTCGCAGCGCGAGGATCTCCATCGGAATGCGCTCCGGAAAACGCAGGCCCATCGCCTCCAAACGATCCGAGACCAGCATCGCCGACTGGTCCGGTCCGACGACGCCCGGGATTTCCGCGGCGCGCAGCATCTCGGCCAGGCGGCGGCATTGCGGCGCGTCAAGCGCGCCGAGGATGACGGGCTTTCCGGGCGTCTGGATCGCGCAGGCGCCCGGCGAGTCGAGCGACCAGAACCGCAGTCCCACGCCGGGCTCGGCGAGAGCGCGGCCGAGGATCGCCAGGATCAGGTTGTGCCGAGCCTCGTCCGCCTCCAGCGCCGGCAAATGATGCGCAACGAAATCCTCGAGCGTCACGGCGCGCCCCCAACAGCGCTTGGCACTTTACACGCTTCAATCCTGGGTTCTTGAAGTGAAGTGTGGCCGGTGGCGGCACATTCGATGACGAGAAATGACGTGGCCGAGACGCCCGAAACGACCAGAAATGACGATGAATGACGAGAAAAGACGATGTTCTGCGCAAACTCGTCTTCCATCGTCTTTCGGCCCGCTCACACGCTCCAGTCCGGATTCGGCACCGTGTCGTAGAACGCCTTCTGCAAAGCACCACCCCAGAGGCGGTGGATGGTCTGGAGATAGGCGTCGCGCTCCTCGAGGCGGACGCGCATGCCCACCTCAACCGAATCGCGCCGATAGAGCATCACGTCGATCGGCGGGCCGACCGAGACGTTGGAGCGCATCGTCGAATCGAACGAGATCAGCGCGCATTTGGCGGCGTCGACGAGCGAGATGCCGGGCGTGATGATGCGGTCGAGGATCGGCTTGCCGTACTTGATCTCGCCGATCTGGAGATAGGGCGTGTCGCGCGTGGCCTCGATGAAATTGCCCGCCGCGTAGAGCTGGAACAGGCGCAGATTGCGCCCCTTGATCTGGCCGCCGAAGATGAACGAGGCGTTGAAGTCGACGTCGTGCTGGCGCAGCGCCTCGCCATCGGTCTGGTGCACGTTGCGCACCGCGGCGCCGACGATGCGCGCCGCTTCGAAGGTGTTGGGCGCGGCGTAGAGGTCGCGCTTGGGATCGCCGCTGCCCAGGTCCTCGGAAAGGATGCTGGTGACCGACTGCGTGATCGAGAGGTTGCCGGCGCAGAGCAGGCCGAAGACGCGCTCGCCGGGCCGAGCGAAGACGCAGGTCTTCTGGAACGTCGAGACGCGATCGATGCCCGCATTGGTGCGCGAATCGGAGACGAGGGCGAGCCCCTCGTCGACGAGGATGCCGACGCAATAGCTCATGAAACCGTACGAAGCCGCTATTGTTGCTGCTGCTGGCCCTGCTGGCGGGCCGCTTCGGCCGCCTTCATAGCATCCGCCGCGGCGATTTCCGAGGGCGGCATCGTCCTCGGCGAGAGCTGGACCGTGACGTCGAGCTCCTCCACGCCGCCGCCGGTCCTGACGCCGCGCACCGGGCCGGCATCGGCATAGTCGAGGCCGACCGCGACGCGGACATAGGCGTCGGTGGCCGAGACGCCGTTGGCGCAGTCGAAGCTCACCCAGCCGAGATCGGGCACCACCGCCTCGGCCCAGGCATGGCTCGCGGTGGTCTGCTGCGGCCCCTCCCCGCGCCCCAGATAGCCGCTGACGTAGCGCGCGGGCACGCCCAGCTGCCGGCAGATCGCGATGAAGAGATGCGCGTGGTCCTGGCAGACGCCGCGGCCGGCGGCGAGCGTCTCGGCCGCCGTCGTGTGCACCGTCGTGCTGTTCTTCTCGTAGGCCACGGCCTCGCGCACGCCCAGCATCAGCTGATGCAGGCCGGCGATCGTGTCCTTGGCGATGACCGGGCGGAATTTCGCCGCGAACCGCGCGAGCCGGCGGTCGGGTTGCGTATAGGCGGTCTCGCGCAGATAGACCTCGAACGGCAGGGTCGTGGTGCCGCCCGGGATCACGCCGCTGGTGTCGACCGTGCGCACGTCGCCCGCAACCTCGATCAGCATGCTCGTGGCCGGGCGCAGCATCGCCAGCGTGTGGCAGATGTTGCCGTAGTGGTCGGTCCATTCGGTGAGATCGGCGCCCGGCGCGGAGAGCTTCCAGCGGTCGACGGTCTGGCTCGGGCCCGAGCGCGGCGTCAGGCGCACATACTGCACGCTCTGCATCAGCGCCTCGGTGTAGCGGTATTCGGTGCGGTGGCGGACGAGGATGCGCATGGCGAATCAGGCGAGCTGCATCATGAAGTCGCTCTGGATCTGCGCCGCGAGCGCGTTGCTGCGCACGAGGAAGCCGTTCAAGAAATCATGGAGCCCGCCCGCCACGATCTGGTCGATGCGGCCGAACTTCAAGCTCGCGTGGATCTCGCCGGCCAGGCGCTGGCACTCGCGCGGGCGCGCGCCGCAGAGCGTCGCCAGCGTCCCCAGCACCTCCTCGAAGCAATAGAGCAGCGAGCGCGGCATGTCGGCGTCGAGGATCAGGAGCTCGGCGATGCGCCGCGGGTCGATCGTGTCGTGATAGGCCTGACGATAGGCGCGGAACGCGCTGACCGAGCGCAAGAGGGCGCCCCACTGGAAATAGTCGACCGGCTCGCCGTTGATGCGCTGCGTGAGCAGCAGCTGATGGTACTTGATGTCGAGGATGCGCGCGGTGTTGTCGCCGCGCTCGAGGAACGTGCCGAGGCGGATGAAGTGGAACGCGTCGTCGCGATACATCGTGCCGAAGGTGACGCCGCGGAAGAGATGCGAGCGCTCCTTCACCCAGTCGAAGAAGCCGCGCACGCCGTCCTTGGCGAAATCGCGGTACTTCTTCGACTGCAGCTCGAGCCAGGTGGCGTTGAGCGCCTCCCACATCTCGGTCGAAATCGCGCTGCGCTCGGCGCGTGCGTTCTCGCGCGCGGCGGCCACGGAGGCGAAAATGCTCGACGGGTTGGCGGCATCGAAGCCCATGTATTCGATCACCGCTTCGCCGCTGACCAGGCCGTAGCGCGCGGCGAACTCCTCGGCGCCGTGGCCGATCATCAGCAGCGGACGCCATTGCTGGTCCTGCTCGCTCGCCGCCGAGGGCAGGAGCGACATGCGGTAGGTGACGTCGAGCAGACGCGCCGTGTTCTCCGCGCGCTCGATGTAGCGCGAGAGCCAGAACAGGTTCTGGGCAGTGCGGCTCAGCATTCAGTGCTCCAGCACCCAGGTGTCCTTGACGCCGCCGCCCTGCGAGGAGTTGACGACCAGCGAGCCCTCGCGCAGCGCCACGCGCGTCAAGCCGCCCGGGATCACCGACGTCGTCTCGCCCGAGAGCACGTAAGGCCGGAGATCGACGTGGCGCGGCGCGATGCCGGACTTGGAGAACGTCGGGCAGGTCGAGAGCGCCAGGGTCGGCTGCGCGATGAAGTTGCCGGGATCGCTCAAGACGCGGCGCTTATAGGCCTCGCGCTCGGCCTTGGTCGCGGCGGGGCCGACGAGCATGCCGTAGCCGCCCGAGCCGTGCACCTCCTTGACGACGAGCTCGTGGAGATGCTCGAGCACGTATTTGCGCGCATCGGGTTCGCCGAGCCGCCAGGTCTCGACGTTGTTGAGCACCGGCTTCTCGCCGAGATAGAAGCGGATGATCTCTGGCACGAAGGAATACATCGCCTTGTCGTCGGCGACGCCGGCGCCGAAGCCGTTGGCGAGCGTCACGCGGCCTTGGCGCACGACCGAGAGAATGCCCGGCACGCCCAACATCGAATCGGCGCGGAACGCAAGCGGATCCATGAAGTCGTCGTCGATGCGGCGGTAGATGACGTCGACGCGCACCGGGCCTTCGGTCGTCCGCATCCACACGCGGCCGTCGCGCACGAAGAGGTCGCGCCCCTCGACGAGCTCGATGCCCATCTGCTCGGCGAGGAACAGATGCTCGAAGTAGGCGCTGTTGTAGCGGCCGGGCGTGAGCAGCACGACCGTGGGCTCGCTCACGTCGCTGGGCGAGACGGCGCGGAGGTTGTGCAGCAGGCGCTCCGGGTAGTTGCCGACTGGCGCCACGCGCTGCTGGGCGAACGCCTCCGGAAAGAGCCGCATCATCACTTCGCGGTTCTCGAGCACATAGGAGACGCCCGACGGCGTCCGGAGATTGTCCTCGAGCACGTAGAAGTCGGCCGGGCCGATGCGCACGATGTCGATGCCCGAGACGTGCGAATAGACGCGGCGCGCGAGATCGACGCCCTGCATCTCGGGGCGATAGGCCGGGTTGCGGTAGACCATCTCCTTCGGCACCATGCCGGCTTTCAGGATCTCCTGCTCGTGGTAGATGTCGTGGAGGAACGCGTTCAGCGCCCTCACGCGCTGGACGCAGCCATGCTCGATGAGCTGCCACTCGGTCGCGTCGAGGATGCGCGGCACGATGTCGAACGGGATCAGGCGCTCGGTGCTGCCGCCTTCGCCGTAGACGAGGAACGTGATGCCGACGCGGCGGAACAGCGCGTCGGCCTCGGCCTGCTTCAGCAGCAGGTGCTCGCGCGGCATCGCCTCGATGAGCTTCCAGAAATCGCGATAGGCGGTGCGGATGCCGCCATCGGTGCGACGCATCTCGTCGAAGAAACGCGGTGCTTCCTTCTTCTCGGCGACGATGGTTTCGGCGGATTGCTTGCGCGCCATGCGGCGACGGTATGACCAAAGGCAGAGACCGTCAAACCGGCATGCAAGCGCCGGGCCACCCCAGTCAGAACAGCGTCGGCCCGTTCATCAGCACGAGGCCGGCGACGATGATGCCGGCGGCGACGATGCGCAGCTTGCCGAACGGCTCGCCCAGCAGCAGCGCGCCCATCACCGCCGCGAACAGTACCGAGGATTCGCGCACCGCCGCCACATGCGCGATCGGCCCCGCGGCCAGCGCCCAGATCGCGATCGCATAGCCGATCGTGGCGATGGCACCGCCGATGGCGCCGCGCCACCAGCCGCGCGGGCCCTTCCTGAGGAACGCCACGACGCCGAGCGGGCGCAGATAGAGCGCCACCAGGATGAGCCATGGCCCCTCGCACACGTTGAGCCAGACGATGTAGGAGAGCTTGTGCTCGAAGCTGGGCCCCGAGGCGCGCACGCCCAGTCCGTCGGAGAAGAGATAGGCGGCGATCGTGATGCCGGTGAGCACCGCGTAGATCGTGGCGCGGCGATGCTGGCCGAGCAGCACGTCCGAGATCGTCTCGCCGTTCTTGAGCCGCCGCCGCGGCGCGGCCAGCGCGATGATGCCGAGCGAGACCAGCGCCACGCCGACGCCGTCCTGGACGCGGAGATACTCGCCGAGCAGCCGGCCCGAGAAGATCGCGACCAGCAACGGCCCCAGCCCGCGCGCGATCGGATAGGTATGCGAGAGATCGCCGGTCGCGTAGGCCTTGAGCAGGAAGTAATAGTAGAAATTGTGCACGATGACCGAGGTGAGCAGCCACAGCCATGCGGTCTTGGGCGGAAACGGCAGGAAGAAGATGAATGGCAGCGACATCAGGCTGCCGGTGAGCATGATGACGCCGAAGGTCGCGAGCCGATCGCCCGTGTCGGCCTTGAGCAGCGCGTTCCAGGTGGCGTGCATCAGCGCCGCGGCGAGCAGCAGGCCGATGACGAGGGGATCGAGGACGGTGTTCATCCGCGGCGGTGCGATTCAGCGCCGCAACATAACCGTAACCGTCAGCGCGAGCTATGCCGAAGCGAACGCGAAGAGCGCGTTCGCGACGCACCTCAGGATGAGGCTGCGGATTCCATAAGGGAGAAGAGAATGGGCCTCATCCTGAGGCGCGCAGCGAACGCCACTTGGCGTTCGCTGCGCCTCGAAGGACGGATGACGCGCTCGCTGCCTCAGCGCCCGCCGCGGCCTTCGCGCGCCTACGACTGCAGCCCCTTGAAGGTCTGGCGCAGCACCTCGGTGCCCTTGGCGTAGATGCGATCCTTCCAGTCGTCGGTCTCGCCGTAGAAGGCGCCGCGGATCTGCTGCTTGATCTCGCGCCCCAGCGGCGAGCCGGTGTCGCCGCTGTTGCGGCTGTAGAGCCAGTGATCGGCGCGCAGCGCGCCGAGCGTGTCCAGCACCGGCACCACGCCGTATTCGAGCGCGATCGCGGTGACCTGCGCGCCCGGCACTTCCTCGGCGATGGCGCTGGGGTTGGTGCCCTGCACGTCGGCCGAGAGCGAGTCCCCCTCGCTGGTGCAGGCGACGCGCCCCCACCAGGCGCGCGCGAGAGAGAGATCGGATTTGTTGACGGCATTGGGGCCGAAGATCAGCTCGCAGTCGCCATAGGCGCCGAGGCCGGTGTGGAAGTCGAGCTGCACGATGCGGCGCGGTGTGGTCGAACCAGCTGTGGCGGAGGCTCATCCGCGAGCAC
>SBBV01000074.1 GCA_005240015.1 Candidatus Odyssella thessalonicensis
GCGTCGGCGGGCCGATCGCAGAAAGCCAAGCCCTGCGCTGCCGAAGTCAACGTCCAAGGGTCGCCTTCATTGAGTTCGCGCGCCTGCTGGAAATGAATCTCCGCCAGCTCGAAGCCGCCGTTCATCGCGTAGGCCCAGGCCAGGCAGAGTTGACCACGCGAATCCAGCGGATCGAGACCCACCGCAGCCTTGGCCAGCGCGAGCGCACGCTCCTGCGTGCGTGGGGTGCGGTACGTTCCCGCAAAGACAATGTGGTTGGAATTCTCGATCTGCGCGAGGCTGCTGTAGGCGGGCGCGAAGCCCGGCGTGTCGGCGACGATGGATTCGAACATCTGCGCGGCGCGCGGCCGCGCATCGGGCCTGAACGACATGCCCAGCATCTGCCCGCGCAGCCAGCGGTCGTAGATGTCGAGCGAGACGTCGGGCGCCGAGGCGAGGCGATTGAGACGTTCGATCGACAAGTTCACGTTCAGCACGGCGGCAATCCGGTGCAGGATTGCCTGCTGCGCGCCAAAAAAATGCTCGGCCATCAAGCCGAAGCGCTCGCTCCATACCACCACCCCGGTCTCGACCGCCTGGAGCGTGAGGATGAAATTCGCCTGATCGCCGCCGGGCAGGAACTTGACCGAAATGAGATAGAGCGGCCGGGCGAGCGCAACCCGCTGCAGCGGCACGGGAAGCGTTTCGGTGTCGATCAGCGACCATTCGCGAAAGCGCACCAGCCGCGAGATGAGATCGAAGCGAAAGCCGAGGCCAACCTGCTTGTGCTCTTCGCTGATGCCGTCCATCTCAAAGCGTCCGATGGCGAGCACCAGCTTCGGCAAGGCCCCGAGCGTCCCGCTCCTGGGCGGCGCGGCGGCAGCGCCTTCGGTGGCTTCGCGCCGCGCGGCCGGCGCCGCGCGCAGCGCGGCCGCTCCAGCGATCGGCGCCGTCGGCCGGTAATCGCCGGTCTTGATCGCGGCGATCAGCGCCTGGGTCTCTTCCGACGGTTCGGTGTCGTACTCCGCCGCCAGCAAGTCCCAAAGCTTCTTGTAGGCGTCGAGCGCGCCGGCGGTGTCGCCGAGATCGACGCGGCATCGGATCAGGCGGCGGCAGGCCGCCTCATGGGTTTGGTCGAGTTGGAACAACGCTTCGGCCACTTGCTGGGCCGCGCGCGGGTCCTGCGGCGTCTCCTCGAGCCGGCTTTCCAGCGCACGGATCAGCTTCTGGCGCAGATTCTCACGCTGCACGACAAGCCACGACCGAAACGAGGGATCGAGATCGTCATAGCCGGCGAGCAGCGTCTCGCTGATATGTGGCGTGTCGAGCAACAGGCGGTGCGGCCTGCCCGCGCCGACACTGGCCAGGATCGACCGCACGTCGAGCTGCAGCGCGTCTTCGTCGAGCGCAACTTCCAAGCGTCCGGTCGAGAAGCCGGTGAAACCCACGGGGTCGAACGTCTCGCGCAGCGCATGAAGCACTTGGCGCAGCGAGGCGCGCGCGTTGTATTCTTCGGTTTCGCTCCACAGCAGGCCGACAATGCGGTCGCGCGTGTCGCGCAAGTTCGGCGTAAGCGCGAGGTAACCCAGCAACGCCTTCGCCTTGCGGTTCTGCACGATCAGCTCGCGCCCGGCATAGTGAATGGAAATGCCGCCGAGCAGCGACAACGCCATCTTCTTCGACCGCGCGCTCGTCGCCTGATCCGTGGTCGGAGTCGAGTCGGCCTTGTCGGCGGATTTGGAATCTTCTGACATGCGTAGCGCGGGATTTTGAAGCGCTGTCAGATCAATTCAATCGCATTTGTCAGACCGAATCCACCCCCGCTCCTTTCAATCTCGACCGCAAGGCGATGCGTCACGACTTTCGACGGCATCGGCTGCAGCCGAGGCGCCAACACCTGCATGACCGGGATGCCGAGCCTAGGCCGGCTCAGGTCGACGACATAGGCCTCGATGGCGTTGCGCGCGAGGCGCTCTCTCAACCACGCAGTTCGATCGCCGTCTCGGTGCGGATATTCAGGCGCCGCATCGGCTCCATCGACCGGCTGAAGTTCGACACATGTCCGCGCATCGAAATGAAGAGCGCGTTCCCGGTGCCTGCGTTCCGATTCGACGAGCGAGCTCTCTCCGTCTTGGGCGACCTTGAGGTCGATGACGTGTAGGCCGAGCTCCATTTGGCACATTTCGAGGATCGCGGCGCGGATGGCGGCCTCATAGGCGAGATGGGCAGAGAATCCGCAGACCAAGCCGCGTCCTGCGGTATCCGTGGACAAGGCGACGACGCAAGGAATGCCCAGATCGGTCGAGATATCGAGCAGCCAGGTCACCCCCGAGCGGACCGTGCGCCGCAACTGTGCCAGGAGGAGTTCGGCTTTTTCAGCAGCCTCGGCCGGGAGCCTTCGCCCGCGCCTTCCACCGAGCCACCAAAGCGCGACGGCGTCGCGCTCGACAAGCTCGAGCAATCCGTGAAGGAGGGCATGCTCTTTGGTCGGACCGGCGCCGCAGCCGCTGCTGAGCTTGACCAAGGGCCGGAGCGTCTCGGGCGGTTCCAACTGGCGCAAGCAGAGCGCCGCCGGCACGCGGACCTGGGCTCCGTCGGCCATCCGTGTCGCCATGATCCAGCGCAACGGCGTCGCTGGTTCCGACTGCTCGAGGAACCCCATCAACTCGGCCGGCTCATCGGTGGCAGACACCGGTGCCGTTGCAACCGACAGGCTCTCGTCGCCCCAGGCCAGCTGCGACAGCAGTTCGGCGCCCTCGCAAAGACAGGAAACGCCCGCTGCCGCAAGATGCGTGCCCTTTCCCGATGCGCTCACCGCTGGATAGGCGCGGCGAAGGCCAAAACTCTCCGGATCGAATTGCGCGCCGACAAACCACAAGCCTGGAGCATCGGGCGATACCAGACGAAACATGCGCCGTGACCGGTTCGCGAGATCCTCCAGGACGCACCGGTGGTCAGGCCCCCAAGCCGCCGCAATGTCCCGGAGCTGCTGCGGAGACAGGGGCAGCAACGAGATCAATGCGCGGGTTCCGTCACGCCGTCTCGCCCTCGACCAGCGGCACGAAGCGCACGCCGGTGAGGAACTCGTGGCGGAAGCCCGCTTCGTCGCGGCGGATGCGCACGAGGATCTGGTCCTCGGCCTTGGCGCCGACCGGCACCACCATCACGCCGCCGACGCCGAGCTGGTTCAGCAGCGCCTCCGGCGCCTTCGCCGCCGCGGCGGTCACGAGGATGCGGTCGAACGGCGCCTGCTCGGGCCAGCCGCGGCTGCCGTCGTCGAGCTTCGTCGTCGCGTTGCGGATGTGGAGCGCCTCGAACATCGCCTCGGCGCGGCCGAGCAGCTCCTTGATGCGCTCGATCGTGTAGACGCGGCGGCAGAGCTTGGCGAGGATCGCGGTCTGATAGCCCGAGCCGGTGCCGATCTCGAGCACCTTGTGCAGCTTGGTGACCTCGAGCGCCTGCGTCATGAGCCCGGCGATGGAGCGGGTGCCGCGCGACGCGTTCGTGCCGGCGCCATTCAAC
>SBBV01000326.1 GCA_005240015.1 Candidatus Odyssella thessalonicensis
ATCGACCGGCCGGTCCGGCCGCTGTTCGCCGATAGCTTCCGCAACGAAACCCAGGTGTTGGCGACCGTCCTCTCGCACGACATGGAGAACGATCCCGACATCGTCGCGATGATCGGCTGCTCGGCGGCGCTCACCATCTCGGGCATCCCGTTCCTGGGGCCGATCGGCGCCGCCCGTGTCGGCTACGTCGACGGGCAATACGTCCTCAACCCCACGCTCGAGGAGATGGCGAAGTCGGATCTCGATCTCGTGGTCGCCGGTACCCAGGAAGGCGTGCTGATGGTCGAATCCGAGGCCAAGGAGCTGCCGGAGAAGGTGATGCTCGGCGCCGTGGTCTTCGGCCACGAGCAATTCCAGAGCGCCATCCAGGCGATCATCCGGCTCGCCGAGCGCTGCGCCAAGGAGCCGTGGGCGCTGCCCGAGGTGCCGCCGGCGGTGGTGGAGGTGAAGGCCCTCTTCAAGTCGCAGTTCGAGGCCGAGCTGCGCGACGCCTATCGCGAGCGCCAGAAGCAGCTGCGCCACGCCAAGATCGGGGCGGTCAAGGAAAAGGCCCTGGCCCTTGTCGCCGAGAACGAGGCGCACGCCAAGGTGGCGCCCGCCGTGTTCAAGGATCTCGAGAGCGAGATCGTGCGCTTCAACATCCTCGACACCGGCGAGCGCATCGACGGCCGCGACACCAAGACGGTACGCCCGATCCTCGCCGAAGTCGGCGTGCTGCCGCGCGCGCACGGCTCGGCGCTGTTCACCCGCGGCGAGACCCAAGCGCTGGCGGTCGCCACGCTCGGCACCGGCCAGGACGAGCAGATCATCGACGCGCTCGTCGGCGAATCGCGCCAGCATTTCCTGCTCCACTACAACTTCCCGCCCTACTCGGTCGGCGAGACCGGGCGCATGAGCTCGCCGGGCCGGCGCGAGATCGGCCACGGCAAGCTCGCCTGGCGCGCGATCCATCCGCTGCTGCCGAAGAAGGAGGACTTCCCCTACACGATACGCATCGTCTCGGAGATCACCGAGTCGAACGGGTCCTCCTCGATGGCAACGGTGTGCGGCTCTTCGCTCTCGCTGATGGATGCGGGCGTGCCGCTCGTGCGGCCATGCGCCGGCATCGCGATGGGCCTCATCAAGGAAGGCGATCGCGTGGCGGTGCTCTCCGACATCCTCGGCGACGAGGATCACTTGGGCGACATGGACTTCAAGGTGGCCGGCACCGAGCAGGGCGTCACCTCGCTCCAGATGGACATCAAGATCACGTCCATCACCAAGGAGATCATGGAGGTGGCGTTGAACCAGGCGCAGGCCGGACGCATGCACATCCTGGCCGAGATGGCCAAGGGCCTTTCGGCCGCCCGCGCCGAGGTCAGCACCTACGCGCCGCGCATCACGACGATCACCATCCCCAAGGACAAGATCCGCGAGGTGATCGGCACCGGCGGCAAGGTGATCCGCGAGATCACCGAGGTCACCGGCACCAAGATCGACATCGAGGACGACGGCACGATCAAGATCGCCGCGGTCGACGACGCCAAGGCCAAGGCCGCGATCGACTGGATCAAGGGCATCGTCGCCGAGCCCGAGGTGGGCGCCATCTACAACGGCACCGTCGTGAAGGTGGTCGACTTCGGCGCGTTCGTGAACTTCCTCGGCGCCAAGGACGGCCTCGTGCACATCAGCGAGCTCGCTCCGCAGCGCGTCGGCAAGGTCACCGACGTCGTGAAGGAGGGCGACAAGGTGAAGGTGAAGCTCATCGGCCTCGATGATCGCGGCAAGGTGAAGCTCTCGATGCGCCTCGTGAACCAGGAGACCGGCGAGGAGCTGCCCGACACGCGTCCGCCGCGTCCGCCGCGCGAGGAGGGCGAAGGCGGCGAGAGCCACGAGCGCCGCGGCGACCGACACCGCGGCGGCCGCGACCGCGATCGGCGCCGCGCCGAGGGCTGAGACAGCCGAAGCCTGACGAAAAGAGGGCGCTGCTCCGGCAGCGCCCTTTTTGCTGATCACCGCGACCTGGCCTATGCTAGGTCGCGTCGCGGAGGGGCATCCGTGCGCTATTTCCTCCCCTACTCGCTGGCGGCACTGCCAGCGGCTGGCCTGCTGATCGGCGGCGTCTGGATCTACATCGTCACGCTGCCGGCGTTTGCACTGCTGATCCTGCTCGACCTCGCCTTGGGCGAGATGCCGCCGCCGCGCCCCGAGCGGCGCTGGATCAACATGCTGCCGGTCTGGCTCTGGCCCCTCGTGCAGTGGGCGCTCATCGCCTGGGTGTTGTGGGAGATCGGCCGCGAGCGGCTCACGCCGCTCGAAGCGATCGGGATGGCGCTTTCGGTCGGCTTCGTCACCGGCGCGGTCGGCTTCACGGCCGCGCACGAGCTGATCCATCGCCGCGCGCTGGCCGAACGCTGGCTCGGCCAGATCCTGCTCACTTCGGTGACGTTCGATCATTACAGCATCGAGCACGTGTTCGGGCACCACCGGCGCGCCGGCACCGCCGCCGATTCGGTCACGGCGCGGCGCGGCGAGTCGCTCTACCTCTTCCTGCCGCGCGCCATCGCCAGGAGCTTCGACGTCGGCTGGCAAATCGAGGCGAAGCGTCTGGTCCGCGCCGGCCACGGTCCTTGGTCTTGGCGAAACCGCGTGCTCAGGGGCTTCGTCGCGGAAGCCGCGCTCTACGCCGTGATCGCCGTCTTCGCCGGCTATCTCGGCGTGATCTTCTTTGCGATCCAGAGCATCACCGCCATCGTCATGCTCGAGATCATCAACTACGTCGAGCATTACGGCCTTGCGCGCCGCGAGATGGCGCCCGGCGTCTACGAGCGCTACAGCGCGCGCCACGCCTGGGACAGCCGCTTCCGCTTCAGCAACTGGCTCTTGTTCAATCTGCCGAGCCACTCGAACCACCACCTGCATCCGGGCCGACGCCACGATGAGCTGGTGTTCGAGCCGGCGGCGCCGCGCCTGCCCGTGGGCTACAGCCTCGCTTTCGTGCTGGCGCTGCTGCCGCCGCTCTGGTTCCGCGTCGCCGATCCGATCCTGGCCAAAGCCGACGCAGGCTGTGTCTAAGATCGAAGGGCTCGCATGTTGCCGCTCCTTCAGCGGCATCGTGCTGGTCGCATGTCAAACTAGGCGTGGCTCCTTGGGCCAAGCGCGCAATCTTGGGGCCGCGCGGCGGCTTGGCTATGACGCGCCGCCCCGCGATAGGCCTGCCCCGGTGCAACATTTCGTCCCGTTTCTGCTGCCGATCCCGATAATCGTCAGCATGCAGCTCGGCGGCTTTTGGATCTTTGTGTTCCCGCCGCTGATCTACGTCGTGCTGATCCTGGCCGACCTTGTCGCCGGCGAGATCAAGCTTCCGAATCGCACCGCGCCGCACTGGCTGAACGCGCTGCCCACCTGGCTCTGGGTGCTGGTCCAGATCGGCCTGCTCGGCTGGATGCTGTGGGAGATCCATCTCGGACGGTTCACGCCGGTCGAAGCGATGGGGCTCGGCCTGGCGGTCGGCCTCGCCACCGGCGGCGTCGGCATCACCGATGCGCACGAGCTCATCCACCGCCGCGCCCGGTGGGAGCGCTTCCTCGGCCAGGTCCTGCTCGCTTCGGTGACCTACCACCATTTCTACATCGAGCACGTCTGGGGCCATCACCGACGCGCCGGCACGCCGGACGATTCGGTGATGGCGCGGCGCGGCGAATGGCTCTACGCGTTCCTGCCGCGCGCCATCGCGCGCAGCTTCGCCTCGGCGTGGAAGCTCGAAGCCGAGCGCTTGGCGCGCGCCGGCCGCTCGGCCTGGACGCTCCGCAACCGCGTGCTCGCCGGCGTCCTCGTCGAGGCGGCGCTCTATGCAGCGATCGCGGTCTTCGCCGGCTGGCTCGGCGTCGTGTTCTTCGTGCTGCAAAGCCTCCTCGCCGTGCTGCTGCTCGAGACCATCAACTACATCGAGCACTACGGCCTCGCCCGCCGCGAAATCTCACCGGGCGTCTACGAGCGCTACGGCGCCGCGCATGCCTGGGACAGCCGCTTCCGCTTCAGCAACTGGCTGCTGTTCGACCTGCCGAATCACGGCAATCACCACCTGCACCCCGGCCGGCGGCACGACGAGCTGGTCTACGAGCCCGAGTCGCCGCGCCTCCCGGTCGGATACCCGCTGGCCGTGGTGCTGGCGGTGATGCCGCCGCTCTGGTTCCGCGTGGTCGACCCGCATTTGCCCCAGGCGGAGCCCGTCAAGGCCGGCTAGGCTGCTAGGCCAAGGCCGCTCCTCCGACGCGAACGCGGCGCCTTGCGCGACGTATGTATGAGACCCGGAAAGCGGGCCCGCGCGCCCGCTCAAGCCTCGGCCTTTTGGGGGCCTGCCGATGAAGCGCGCGATCCTCGTTCACAATCCCACGGCCGGCGACCGCAAGCACACGGCCGAAGCGCTGGCGGTGCTGCTGCGCGACAAGGGCTATCGCGTGAGCCACGTCCACGCGAAAAAACGGAGGGAGTTGAGGACGCTGCGCGACGCGCGCGGCCTCATCGTCATCGCCGGCGGCGACGGCACCGTGCACAAGGTGGCGCGGCAGGTCATGGGCCGCGGCAAGACCGTGGCGCTGCTGCCGCTCGGCACCGCCAACAACATCGCGCGCTCGCTCGGCGTCGAAGGCACGCCGCGCGACATCATCTCCGGACTGTCGCGGGCGCGCACCGTCGCGATCGACGTCGGCGTGGCGAAGGGCCCCTGGGGCAAGCGCGTGTTCCTCGAAGGAGCCGGCGGCGGCCTGTTCGCCGAGGTCATGGCCGCGATCGAGCGCGGCCCGTCCAAGAACGGCCGGCGGCGCACGAACGGCGAGGAGAAAGAGATCATCCGCTTCTCGCGCCACGCCGGCTCGCTCGAGCCCGCGCTGCATGCGCTGGTCGAAGCGCTGCCCGAGTTCAAGGCCAGGGCGTTCGAGGTCCACGCCGACGGCCACAAGGTCAGCGGCAACTTCCTGCTGCTCGAAGCGATGAACATGCCCTATCTCGGGCCCAACCTTCACTTGGGTCCGGATGCCGACCCCTCCGACGGCCTGCTCGATTTCGTCCTGCTGGGCGGGGCCCAGCGCAAGGAATTCGAGGGCTACCTGAGGCATCGGCTCGATGGCGGGCGCGACGCCCCCATGCTGACCGTCTTCAAAGGGAGGCGTTTGCGCTTCGTCTTCCGCGGCGCCAAATTGCACATCGACGACAAGATCCTACCGACCCGGGCCGCCGACGGCAATGGCCCGGCCGAGATCGAGCTGCGCTTGAAGCCGCGGGCGATGGAATTCCTGATCCCGCGGCTCCGCGGCGGCGGACACCGGCGCAAGCCGGGTGCCGGCCGGCCCGCGCGCTTCAAGAGGTAGCGACGGAAGCTGTACGGCGCGGCGTTTCAGTTCGAGGCTCAACGCAATCGGGGGAACCCATGCTTCGCAGTTTCGGCATCGTGCTGGCCGTGGTCGTGGTCGCCTCAACGGCCGGCGCGCAGCAGCAGCCTTACGCCGGCCAAGAGAAGCGGGCGGTGAAGGCGCTTTCGGATTCCGAGATCGCCGATCTTTTGGCCGGGCGCGGCATGGGCCGGGCCAAGGCGGCCGAGCTCAACGGCTATCCCGGCCCCGCGCATCTCCTCGAGCATGCTGCGGCGCTCAAGCTCAGCGACGATCAGCGCCGCGCGATCGAGGCGATCCGCGCGCGCATGGCGGCGGCAGCACAGGCGCTCGGGCGCGAGATCGTCGAGGCCGAGCGCGCGCTCGACGCCGCCTTCGCCGAAGCGCGCATCGATGCAGCGTTGCTCAAGGCCAAGACCGACGAGATCGCCGCGCTGATGGGGCGCCTGCGTGCCGTGCACCTGGCGGCGCATCTCGAGACGCGCCCGCTGCTCCGCCCCGAGCAGATCGCGCTCTACAACAAGCTGCGCGGGTACACCGGCGCGGACGCGCCGCAGCAGCATCACCCGCGCCGGCATCATTGACGCTACGTAGCAGGCGAAGAAAGTGAACAGGAGACGCAGAGGCGCAGAGAAGGGCGTTTTGCGCCGCTTCGCGGTGCGTTCTATCTTCTCTGCGCCTCTGCGCCTCCTGGGTCCTCGATCTTTCGGGCGCGCTTGCGGAGCGATTCGAACCACCTCGTCGTGACCACACTCGACATCCCGAAAGTCATCGGCCATCGCGGGGCGTGCGCCCATGCGCCGGAGAACACGCTCGCCTCGATCCGGACGGCGGCGGCGCAGGGCGCGCGCTGGGTGGAGTTCGACGTGCGGCTCACGCGCGAGGGCGATCTCGTGCTGATGCACGACGACGACGTGAAGCGCACGACCAACGGCCGTGGCCGGGTGCTCGATCTTACGGTCGCCGAGCTCATGGCGCTCGACGCCGGCGCCTGGTTCGGCGGCGCCTTCGCCGGCGAGCGCGTGCCGTCCTTGGTCGAGGCGATCGCGCTGCTCGCCGAGCTCGGTCTCGGCGCCAACATCGAGATCAAGACCGAGACCGCCGAGGTGCGCGCGACCGCCGAGGCGCTCGCGCACGCTCTCGACGTGCATTGGCCGCGCACTGCGCCCCCGCCGCTGATCTCGAGCTTCGAGATCGCGGCGCTCGAAGCGATGCAGGCCGCGGCGCCGCGCTGGCCGCGCGGACTCCTGATGAAGGAACTGAAGGGCGATTGGCGCGGAGCGCTCGACCAGCTCGGCGCGGCCACGCTCAATCTCGACCACCGCCCGCTGGATGCCGGCCGGATCGCGATCGCGCGCCAGGCCGGCCGCCCGATCCTCTGCTACACCGTCAACGACGCGGCGCGCGCGCGCC
>SBBV01000356.1 GCA_005240015.1 Candidatus Odyssella thessalonicensis
GCTTGATCTCGATCTCGTCGAGGCGCCGCAACTGGCGCAGGCGCATGTTCAGGATCGCCTCGGCCTGCGCCTCGTTGATCTTGAAGCGCTTCATCATCACCGGCTTGGGCTCGTCTTCCTTCCTGATGATGCGGATCACCTCGTCGATGTTGACGTAGGCGACCATGTAGCCCTTGAGGATCTCGAGCCGCTCGGCGATCTTCTTGAGCCGGAATTCGCTGCGCCGGACCAGCACCTCGCGCCGGTGGTCGAGGAACGCGCGCAGGACCTCGCCGAGGTTCATCACGCGCGGCGCCTTGTCCTTGTCCAGCACGTTCATGTTGAGCGGGACGCGGACCTCGAGCTCGGTCTGCTTGAACAAGTGCTCCATCAAATGCGCCGGCTCGACGTTGCGGCTCTTGGGCTCGAGCACGAGGCGGATATCTTCGGCCGATTCGTCGCGCACGTCGCCGAGCAGCGGCAGCTTCTTCTCCTGCAACAGCGCGGCGATGCGCTCGACGAGGCGGGATTTCGGGACACCGTAGGGAATCTCGGTAACGACGATGATGTAGCCGCCGCCCTTGGTGCTCTCGACCTCGGACTTGGCGCGAAGCCGGAAGCTGCCCTTCCCGGTCTTGTAGGCCTCGACGATGTTGTCGAACGGCTCGACGAGCTCGCCGCCGGTCGGGAAATCCGGCCCCGGCATGCGGTTCGCGAGCTCGCGGATCGAAACCTTGTCGCCCTTCAGCTTCTCCTTCTCGATCAGGCGCTCCAGCGCCTCGCAGATCTCGGCGACGTTGTGCGGCGGGATGCTCGTCGCCATGCCGACCGCGATGCCGGCCGCGCCGTTGGCGAGCAGGTTCGGGAAGTTCGCGGGCAGCACGATCGGCTCGCTGCCCTCGCCGTCATAAGTGGCGCGGAAATCGACCGCGTTCTCGTCGATGCCCTCGAGCAGGCGCTGCGCCACCTCGGTCAAGCGCGCCTCGGTGTAGCGCATCGCCGCCGGGTTATCGCCGTCGATGTTGCCGAAGTTGCCCTGCCCGTCGACGAGCGGGTAGCGCACGGCGAAGCCCTGCGCGAGCCTGACCATCGCATCGTAGATCGAGGCGTCGCCGTGCGGATGGTATTTGCCCATCACGTCGCCGACGATGCGCGCGCATTTCTTGAACGCGGTCTGCGGATCGAGGCGCAGCTCGCGCATCGCGTAGAGCAGGCGCCGGTGCACGGGCTTCAAGCCGTCGCGCACATCGGGCAGCGAGCGCGACATGATCGTGGAGAGCGCGTAGGCGAGGTAGCGCTCGCCGAGGGCGTCGGCCAACGGCGCGTCGCGCAGTTCGGCGGCAAAGGAGATGTCGTCAGGCATGGCTAGTTCGAGTTTGCTAGATATAGGCGCGCGTCAAGCCAAAACGTCAATAGGTTGAAAGGACCCTTGAGCCCGCAGAGCGCGAGCGCCAAATTCAGGCCGCGCGCAAAAGTCCACACGCATGTATCCCCTTGACGTATGTAGAACGGGTATGGTAGATTTCGGCTCGTAGGGTGACGAGCCATGACAACCATTCACGACTTCAACCGACGCTTCCCCACGGACGATGCCTGCCTGGATCACCTCATGGAGACTAGGTACGGCACTACGCTCGATTGCCCGAAGTGCGGCAAGCACGGGAAGTTTCACCGCATCCGCAAAATCCCGGCTTACGAATGTGCGTGGTGCGGCCATCACGTTCATCCGATGGCGGGCACGCCGTTCGAGCGCACGCACACGTCGCTCACGAAGTGGTTTTACGCGATGTACCTCTTTTGCAGCACGCGGCACGGCGTGTCGGCCAAAGAGCTTCAGCGCCAACTCGGCGTGACCTACAAAACGGCGTGGCGCATGGGGCACGAAATCCGGAAGTACATGGCCGAAGTGGATGGCGACGACTCGCTTAACGGCCATGTCGAGATTGACGAAGCCTACATCGGCGGTCGCGTGAAGGGCCAGAAGAAGCACGGCATCACGGGCCGGGGCGCCAAGAAAACTATCGTCATGGGAATGGTGGAGCGCGACGGCGAAGTGATTACGCGCGTGGTGCGGAACGCGAGCCGCGCCGAGATGTTCCCGCACATCAAGGCGCACGTTGAGGAAGGCACGACGATCAGCACGGACGAATGGCCGACGTACAAGACGCTGCCGACGCTTGGCTACAAGCACGGCATCGTTGAGCACGGTGCCAAGGTTTGGGTACGCGGGACGCACCACACGAACACGATTGAAGCGTTCTGGGGCATCATCAAGCGCAGCATCCGCAGCACGCACATCATGGTGTCGAAGAAGCATCTTCGGAAGTATCTCGGCGAATTCGAGTACCGCTTCAATATGCGGAAGGCGCCTACTTGGGCTTTGTTCCAGAGGCTTTTGGGGGCGTTCTAACCATCGCCTTCAGAAGCGCGTCAAAGCGCCGTTGTGTCTGCGCTTTGGAAAGAGGTGCGCTTTTCGCAGCGAGCTTCTGCCTTCGCAGTGGCATTGCTATTTCCGCTCCAGCGGCACGACATTCTTGCCGCCCCTAGTCACATGATCATCGTATATCGACTTCTGCCAAATCAAGTCGTGTAGAAGGCTGCTCGCGAGCACCGCCTGTCGAATTGCGTAAATGGTGGCCGTGAGCATGAGGCCGAAAGAGACTTGGTCCGGCCACACGAACGGCAAGTCGATTATCAGCACTACAAGGCCCGCGCCGCTCAGGAATACGGCAACGACTTGCGCACAATGAACGAAGCCAAGGAACACCATGTAGTGCTGAAGCAAATTATTGGAGCGCAAGTAGCCGACGAAGCCCGCGCCGCCGATGATTTCGTAGATCTTCGCAAACGCGCTCCAACACAGAGCAAGCATCAATCCATTGAGCGTGAGAACGCCGACGTAGACAGTGGCGGACACGCTTAGCTCTTTCTGCGCCCAAAACTCGGCAGGCACGAAGTAGGCGGCGGCGGCGCCGATGACGGCGCA
>SBBV01000177.1 GCA_005240015.1 Candidatus Odyssella thessalonicensis
CGCGCCGCGGGCCGGAGTTCTTCCTCGTGCATCCCGGCGGGCCGTTCTGGGCCAAGAAGGATGCGGGCGCCTGGTCGATCGCCAAGGGCGAACTCGATGCCGGCGAAGACGCGCTCGCGGCAGCGCGGCGCGAATTCCAGGAGGAGACCGGCGTCGATCTCAGCATGCATCGCGCCTCGGATTTTCTCGCGCTCACGCCGCTCCGCCAGCCCGGCGGCAAGCTCGTGCTCGCGTGGGCGATCGAGCACGACTGCGACGCCGAGCGCATCACGAGCAATCTCTGCGAGATCGAGTGGCCGCCGCGCTCGGGCCGCAAGCTTTCGATTCCCGAGGTCGACCGCGCGGGATGGTTTCCGATCGAGCAGGCGCTCGCCAAGATTCGCAAAGGCCAAGCCGGCTTCGTCACCGAACTGGCCCTGCGCCTTCAGGCGCGCGATGCGCGCCCATCCCCCTAGCGCCAGGCCGCCTCACGCGATTGCGATCAGATACCCGCGACATCCGACCTGGGCGCATCGCGGAACCATCTGAAATATCTCAGGAAATCAGGGGTTTTCCATAGAATCCGGCGGTCAATTTGGCGCGCCCGATTCGGCCGGCACGCTGCGTAGATTCCTGTAGAGGCGTTCAGCGAGAGGAGACGAACCATGCGTAATCTCACCCGAACCCTCATCGTGGCCGGCGGCTTGGCCCTGACGGGCGCCGTGGCAGCGAGTCCGGCGCTGGCTGACGCGTACTTCCGCTTCGGCATCAACGTGGGTCCGCCGGCTTATTACTACTACGCACCGCCTCCGCCGGCTTACTATTACTACGGTCCCCGCTACTACTATTACTGGTAGCACCGGTTGAGGAACGGGCCTAACGCGAAGGGCGACCCCGCGGGGTCGCCCTTTCTTTACGCGGAGGCCGGTCCTTTGCGCGGAGGCAGGCGTTCGCCCTACCAGGGCATTGCGCCCCCGATCTTGCGCACCGAGCTCGCCAGCCGCTTGCCGAGCTTCTTGCACTCGCGCTCGACGAGATTGGTGCCGCCGCGCTGCATCTCGTCGGCGCTCACCTGCTTCTCGAGGAACATGATCTTGCGCCAGGGCTGGCTGAACGGCGACGCGGCCGAGGGCTGATCGTCATCGATCGGGATGACGGCGGCAACGATGCGGTAACCCTTCGTCATAGCCAACTCGCTTTCCTGACAAGGTGTTATACGACGCCAACGATCCCGCCATTACGCATTCGTACCGTTGGGAAATTCTACGGCATTGGGCCCCGGCGGCAAGGCCTCAACAGCGTTAATCGGCGAAATCGGCAAAATAAGCTGTGACGGGCATCACATAACGCGGCCTCAATCCTCGAGCGGGCCGGCCGCTCAGCGTTTGGCGCGGGCCTTGCCGCAGGCCAGCCCGTCGAGCACGAGATCGGCGATCCAGCGCGCGGTTCCCGGCGGCAGCGGCGCGCCGCGCCGCTGCGCGCGCAGGCCGAAGGCGTTGGCGATCGCCAGCGTGCCAAAGGCCGCCTGCGCGGGGTTGCAGTCGGCGCGGAAGCGGCCGCGTGCCACCCCGGTGCGGAAGATCTGCTCGAACAGCCGCTCGTAGCGCCGCGCCGTGTCGGCGAGCAGGCGCCCGGCTGGGCCAGCCACGTGGCGGCGCTCGCGCAGGAAGGTGAGGCAGTAGTCGCGCCGCCCGCCGAGCCATTCCATGTGGAACGCGATCGCGCGGCGCAGCTGCTCCAAGGGATCCCCGTCGCGCGCCACGATCTCCATCAGCCCGCCCACCATCTCCTCGGTGCTGAGCTGGCAGACGAGCTCGAGCGCGCGCTGCTTCGAGGGGATGTAGTAGTAGAGCCTTCCCTGGCGCAGCCCGAGCCGCTTGGCGATGGCACCGGTCGAAGTGCCGAGGAAGCCGTGCTCGGCGAACTCGGCAGCGGCGGCGTCGAGCACCTCGCGCCAGCGCGTCTCGCGCTTGCGGTTCCCCCCTTGCTTTGATCTTCCGCGCGCCATCGCGTGCGCTGCGCCCCTTCCCTCGCCCGAACGTGCGGTGGCGGCGACACTAGTTTTCGCTGCCAGCGCCGACAAGGCATCCCTCGCCGGCCGCCCGGCGCGCCTCGTTCGCGGTGTCTTGTGGCTGCCTTTCCTTTGCATGCGCTGGATCGTATCTTTCGCGCATGGCTCGGATGTCGCAGCGGCGCTTCTGGGTGGCGATCATGGCGACCGTGTTGCTCGCCGCAGGCGCGCTCGCCGACGCCGCGCGAGCGCGACAGGCCTGCCCGCCGCCAGTCGCCGCGGAGCCGGCCGCGACGGCGGAAACCTGCTGCGCAATGGCCTCAGCGTTGGATGCGCCGGCCGAGAAGGGCGCGTCCCTCTGCTCCATGCAGTGCGGCGCCGTCGGTTGCACGGCGGCGATCACGCCCGACAGCGCCGCGGTCGAGCGGCGCGCCGCGCCTCTCGCGGCGGCATCCAGCGGTACCTATTCGGGCTGGCGGCCGCCGCCTGCCGCTCCTCCTCCGCGCAGCATCGTCCTCGACTGAACCAGCGCACCCGGTGCGCCCGGCCGCGATGCGCATGCATCGCAAGGACCACGTTCAAGGGGATGAGATCATGCATCGAAAGCTCCGGCTGGCGAGCCATGTGCTCGCGGCCCTCATCGCGGCGCCCGCCGCCGCGCAGGACAACGCCGATGCCGGCAAGCGCCTTTTCCGCGCCTGTCAGGGTTGCCACACGCTCGCCGCCGAGCGGCACATGACCGGGCCGAGCCTCGCCGGCTTGTTCGGCCGCAGGGCGGGCAGCCTCGAATCATTCAAACGGTACTCACCGGCCATGCGGCAGTCCGGCCTGGTGTGGGATGCCGGCACGCTCGACAAGTTTCTGGCGGATCCGCAGGCCGTGATCGGCGGCAACTGGATGACTTTTCCTGGGATCGCGGACGCGGAGGAGCGAGCCAAGCTGATCGCCTATCTCCGCACGGCGAGCGCCGCGGCTCAGCCCGCACGACCGCTGCTGCCGAGCCTCAAGGCGCTCGAGCCGCGCTTCGTCGTCACCGCCGTGCGCCTCTGCGGAGATACCTATTTCGTGACCACCGGGGACGGCGCCATGAAACCGTTCTGGGAGTTCAACCTGCGCTTCAAGACCAACTCGACGTCAGAAGGCCCGCTCCCGGACAAGCCGGCGATCCTGCGCGCGGGCATGATGGGCGATCGCGCCACGATCGTCTTCTCGGCGCCGGGCGAGATCAGCCGGTTCATCGAAGTGAAGTGCGGATGAGCCGCGCGCTCGGAACGGGGTCGGCCGGGGCGCCGCGCGAAATAGCGAGCGCGACGAAGCGCGACGACCGGCGACGCGGATAGGCGCAAGGCGTTCCGGACTCCTCTCCTTGCGCCGGCGCCGGCCGCCGGGGTTCGACGGCGGCCGGCGCACCCTTTTCGGGCGACGAACGCTGGGCGCCCCGCGCCGAGCCCGGCCGCGCGCTATTTCTTCACCGGGAAGCGCGCGCGCAGGCGGTCGGCCACGTGCTTCGGCACGAAGCTCGTCACGTCGCCGCCCAGGCGCGCGATCTCCTTGACGAGGCGCGAGGCGATGAAGTGCTGCTGCTCGGAGGCCATCAGGAACACGGTCTCGACCCGCGGGTTGAGCCGCGCATTCATGCCGGCCATCTGGAACTCGTACTCGAAGTCCGAGACGGCGCGCAGGCCGCGGACGATCATGGTGGCGCCGCACTCCTCGACGAAGTGCATCAGCAGATTCTGGAACGGGCGCGACTCGGCGACCCGGCCGTTCGTGGAGGCGCCGTTGATCTGGCGCAGCGTCTCGTCGACGAGCTCGACGCGCTCTTTCAGGTTGAAGAGCGGGTCCTTGCCGACATTGATCGCGACGCCGACGATGAGCTTGTCGCAGATGCGCAGCGCGCGGCGAATGATGTCGACGTGCCCGTTGGTGATCGGGTCGAAGGTCCCCGGATAAACGCCGATCCGCGCCATGGCTTGCCCTGCTGGTCTCCCCGCGCCGGGTTGGTAGCGCGGGTTTCGCTGCATTGCAACATCGCCGCATGAACGGCGGTTAACACACGCGTTCAGGGCTGGCTCAGCCGCGGTGCGGTAGACTCCGCGCAGATGGGTCGAGGCACGGCAACGCAATCAGAGAGTACGACCCATGAAGAAGACCCTCCTCGTCCTGATGGTTTCGGCCGGCACCGCGCTTGCCGCCATCAGCACCGCCGAAGCGGCCTGGAAGTACGGCTCGCTCGCCTACGACAAAGCCACCGGCAAGTACGGCTACAGCTACGGCTATAGCAAGGTCTGGCAGTCCCAAAAC
>SBBV01000518.1 GCA_005240015.1 Candidatus Odyssella thessalonicensis
CGGCCACTACTTCATGATGGGCGACAATCGCGACAATTCCTGCGATAGCCGCTTCAGTGCGAGCTACAATCCGGTCGGCCCGAGCGGCCAGCGCTGCGAGCAGGTCGTGGGCTACGTGCCGTTCGAGAACTTCATCGGCCGCGCCGAGTTCCTGTTCTTCTCCAGCGATCCCGACAAGGCCGAGCTCTGGGAAGTGTGGAAGTGGCCGTTCGCGATCCGCTACAGCCGCCTCCTGATGGGCGTGCGGTAGAGCGCAATACGGTGGAAGTTTCAGACACAAACGCTCCGCCATTCGTAGGGGCGGGTTTCAAACCCGCCGTGCAAGTCACGCGCCGTCGTGCGGTCTTTGACGCCCATTCACCACGGAGGCACAGAGGGCACAGAGAAGTTTGCTGCGTGCCGAAGGCAGGTTCTTTCTTTTCTCTGTGCCCTCTGCGCCTCTGTGGTGAGATGGCGTATCGGCCGCGGCTCGTTGGCCGAGGAGACGATCGGTGAGCGAGCAGGCGGAGCGCCCGGGTCGCGGGCTCGGGCGGGCGATCCGGGACGTCGCGCGCACGATCTACGACATCGGCGTGACCGCGCTCTGGGCGGTGGCCCTCGCACTCGTGATCCGCACCTTCGCGTTCGAGCCGTTCCGCATCCCCTCGCCCTCGATGCTGCCGGGGCTCTGGGTCGGCGACTATCTCTTCGTCTCGAAATACAGCTACGGCTACAGCCGCTACTCCTTCCCGTTCGGCGCCAGCACGTCCTCCTGGAATCCGTTCGCGTTCGAGGGCCGCATCCTCGCGGGCACGCCCAAGCGCGGCGACGTCGTCGTCTTCCGCCAGCCCTCGCGCCCCCACATCGACTACATCAAGCGCGTGGTCGGTCTCCCGGGCGACCGCGTCCAGGTGAGGAACCGCATCGTGTCCGTGAACGGAAAGCCGCTCGAGCGGCGCAGGCTCACCGACGCCGAGCGTGCCACGGTCGACAACGGCGGCATCGGCGAGCCCGGCCATCCAACGCGCACCGAGTTCCTCGAGGTCTTCCGCGAGACCACGACCGACGGCCGCTCCTACGTCATCTGGCATGAGCGCGGCAGCGAGCAGAGCCTCCCCAACAACACCGCGGAATACGAGGTGCCGGCCAGCCACTATTTCATGATGGGCGACAATCGCGACAACTCGACCGACAGCCGCAACCTCGTCGAGGTCGGCTACGTGCCGGCGCAGCATCTGATCGGCCGGGCGGAGTTCATCGTGTTTTCGACCGATCACCGCGCCGAGCTGTGGGAAATCCACCGCTGGCCCGACAGCCTCCGGTTTGATAGATTTCTCAAGACGATTCAGTAGCTTGCTGAAATAATGCAAGCCGGCAACTGAGGCGCGGCGAGGGACCGTATTCAGTCGTTGTTAACCACCCCTGTGGTGGATTGTGGCCGCGGCGGCGCCACAAAAGTCGCGTCTCCGGCCGCAATCCGGGGCCGCTCCCGTGAGAATTGACGTTGCATCGGCGCAGACGAGGGCGAATTTAGGAGGGGAAGAGAACGTGAGCATCGTGCAGCGCCGCTTTGCCAAACTTTACATCGCGCTCGGGCACAGCTTCGTGCGGCCCGAGCTGCTCGAGGAGGCGCTGACCCACGCCAGCGCGGCCACCGGCAATGGCGCCGTCGCCGCCACCAATTACGAGCGGATGGAGTTTCTCGGCGACCGCGTGTTGAACCTCGTGGTGGCCCAGCACCTCCTGAAGCGCTATCCCGAAGAGAAGGTCGGCCAGCTTGCGCGCCGCCACGCGGCGCTCGTGCGCGAGGAAGCGCTCGCCGACGTGGCCCGCCGCGCCGGCATCGCCGAGTTCATCCGCCTGTCGTCGGGCGAGGAGCTCTCGGGCGGGCGCAACAATCCGGCGATCATGGCCGATTGCTGCGAGGCGGTGATCGCGGCGCTCTATCTCGACGGCGGCATGAAGGCAGCCGAGCGCTTCATCGCGAAGTTCTGGGCGCCGCTCCTGAACCAGACGCCGCGCCCGCCCAAGGATCCGAAGACGGCGCTCCAGGAATGGGCGCAGAGCCGCGGCCTGCCGCTCCCCGCCTATACGACCGTCGCGCAGAGCGGGCCCGACCACGATCCCACCTTCACCGTGCGCGTGGTCGTCAAGGGCTACCCGGCGACGACGGCGACCGGCCGCTCGAAGCGCCTGGCCGAGCAGATTGCGGCCCAGTTCTTGATGGCTATGATCGCGGGGCAGACGCCGCAAGCCCATCCGCCGCGCGACAATGGCAACGGGAACGCCGACAAGCCCATCACCCACTGAGACGGCGGCGGGCTTCGTTGCGCTGATCGGCGCGCCCAACTCCGGCAAATCCACGCTGTTGAACGCGCTCGTCGGCGCGAAGGTCTCGATCGTCTCCAAGAAGGTGCAGACGACGCGCGCGCGCGTGCTCGGCATCGCGATCGAGGACAAGGCGCAGATCGTCTTCGTCGACACGCCCGGGATCTTCGCGCCGAGGAAGCGCCTCGACCGCGCGATGGTCGCCGCCGCCTGGCAGGGCGCCGAGGACGCCGATCTCGTGGCCCTCCTCGTCGA
>SBBV01000576.1 GCA_005240015.1 Candidatus Odyssella thessalonicensis
CATAGCCCCGCGGTTGGATGGTACGGACCGCGCGGTCTTCGAGCGGCTCATCGCCAATCAGGCGGTCGGCACCGCGGCGGCTGTGATCGACGTGCGCACGCTACTCATCAAAAATCCCAGCAGCCAAACGATACATCAGCCGCCGCGGCGATTGATCAGCAAATATGACCTGCGCCGCCTGGCGGCATGGCCGCGGGAATATGGTTTACGCCGCGGCAGGCGGGTCAGGAGGCCACCTTCTCGCCATACTCGGTCAGGAGCTGATTCAAATCGGTCTCGGGCAGGCCGAAGCTTTTGATCACCGCCTGCGCGAGATGCAGGCTCGAGGCGAGCGCATCGGGCACCGCTTCGGTGGCGCCGGCGCCGGCCAGTGCCGCCGCGTGCTGGGCGTCGCGCGCGCGTGCGATGATGCGGAGCTCGGGCAGGCGCCGGCGCAACAGGCTCACGAGCCGCGTCTGGCTCGCGGGCTCGCGCGCGGTGGTGAGCACGATCGCGCTGGCGCGGTCGATGCCGACGCCCCAGAGGATCTCGGGCCGGGTCGCGTCGCCGAAATGGATCGGGATGCCCTTGGCCTTGAAGTGCGCCACCTGCTGCGCGTCCATGTCGAGCGCCACGTAGGGAATGCGGTTGGCGTCGAGCAGCCGCGCGATCATCTGGCCGAAGCGGCCGAAGCCGGCCAGCACGACGTGAGCTTGGAGATCGATGTTCTCCTGCTCGAGCGCCGCCAGGCCGATGCGCGAGACGCGCTCGACGCGCCCGGCGAGCCAGAGCCCGAGCATGGCGAGGAACGGCGTCGCCGCCATCGAGAGGCTGGCCACCGCCAGGACCAGCTGCTGCACCTCGGCCGGCACGATCCTCTCGCGCGCGGCGATGGCGATCAGCACGAACGCGAATTCGCTCGCCTGCGCGAGCATGAGGCCGGTGCGCAGCGCCACGGTCGCCGGCATCTTGATCGCGTAGCAGAGCGCCGCGATCACGGCGGCCTTGATCACGATGAGGCCGAGCAGCAGCAGCAGCACCTTCCACCAGTTCGCCGCCGCGAAGCCGAGATCGACCGTCATGCCGATCGTCATGAAGAAGAGCCCGAGCAGCAGCCCCTGGAACGGGCGGATCACGACCTCGATCTGGTGGCGGAATTCGGTCTCGGCGAGCATGAGGCCGGCGAGGAACGCGCCGAGCGTCAGCGAGAGGCCGACCGCCTGCGTCGCGGTCGCCGTTCCGAGCACGGCCAGAAGCGTGATCGCGAAGAACAGCTCCTCGCGATGCATGCCGGCGATGGCGCGGAACAGCGGCGTCAGCAGATAGCGCCCGACCACGAGGATCACCGCCAGCGCCGCCACCGCCTTGCCGGCGGCGAGCGCGACGGCGCGCCACTCGGTGACGCCCTGGCCGCCATCGCCGAGCAGCGGGACCACGGCCAGCAATGGGATGATCGCGAGGTCCTGCATCAGCAGGATCGAAAACGAGATGCGCCCGAGCCGGCCCGAGAGCTCGCCGCGCTCGGCCAGGAGTTGCAGCACGACGGCGGTCGAGGAGAGGGCCACGCCGAAGCCGATCACCGCCGCGGCCTGCCAGCTCACGCCGATCACCGCCACCGCCGCGCCGACGAGCGCCGCGGTCAGCAGCACCTGCGCGGAGCCGACGCCGAACACTTCGGTGCGCATGCCGGCGAGGCGCCGGAACGACAGCTCGAGGCCGACGATGAACAGCAGGAAGACGACGCCGAACTCGGCCAGCGTCTGGATCGCTTCGACCTGCGTCACGAGGCGGAAGCCGTGCGGCCCGATCAGCAGGCCGGCCGCTAGATAGCCCAGCACGGGCCCCGCCTTGAGCCGGTGGAAGAGATAGACCACCGCGATGGCGGCCACGAGAATGATCACGCCCTCGACGAGGAGCTCGAAACCATGCATGAGGGCGAGGGCGAAGCGCTGTCGTTGCCGGGTCGGCACTATCTATCGGGTTTTTCGGCCAAGGCAACCGCGCTTGCCCCCACGCGCCATTGGCGCGCACTCGCCCTCACTTCCCATTCGCAGCAAAGCTGCGAAGGGGCCCCTTCTCTCCCGCTGCGCTTCGCGGGAAAGAGAAGAAAGCGCGCCGCGGCACGACTCTTTCCCTCTCCCGAAGGGAGGGGACGGGCCCATTGGCGCGCAAAGCGCGAATGGGAGGTGAGGGCCGGCGCCGCCGCTACTGGCTCCACAGCGCGCGGCATTGGGCCGGCGGCTCGGGCGGCTTCGCCGGCCGCGCGACATGGTTGCGAAACGGCTCGCTCGTGAACCACCAGGCGAGCGCGGTGCCGCAGCCGTCGTCGGCCGACAGCGGATCCTGCGGGCGGCAGTCGGGGCTGTCGGCCGGGCATTTCAGGCGCACATGCATGTGGCCGTCATGCCCGTACCAGGGCACCACCTTGGCCAGCCAGCGGCGATCGCCCTGCGCGGTCTGGCAGAGCTCGCGCTTGATCACCGGGTTGACGAAGATGCGGTCGACACGCGGCAGCTCGGCCGCGATGCGCAGAAGCGCGACCTGCTCGGCGCTCCAGCGCGCGCGGTCGATCTCCTTGCCGTCGGCGACCACCGAAAGCTCGGTGCCTTCGTCGCGCAGCGCCGGATCGAGCGGGCCATCGGGCACGAGCTGGAAGCGGATGTCGGCGTCGAGGCCGATCTGGTGGCTGGCATGCCCCGAAGCCGGCCCGCCGCGCGGCTGCGCGATGTCGGCCACGAGCATGGCTTTGCCGGTGGCCGCGCGCACGCGCTGCCCGAGCACGCGCAGCGTCGCGATCAGCTCGGGGTGGCCCCAATAACGGTTGCGCTGCGGGCGCAGCACGCGCCAGCCCGGGCCTTCGAGCGCCAGCGCCGTGGCACCGCGGATGCAGCCATTGGCGTACCAGCCGATCGCGCGCGCGGCCCCCGCCGCCGGCGTCGCCGCCACGGTCCAGCCATTGCCGGTTTGGGCGAGGACTGGCGCGCTCGCGGCACAGCCGGCCAGCGCCAGCGCGGCCAAATGAAGTTTGCGCAACTGGGAATCCCCTTGCTCGTTCGCCGCCCCATTATACGGGGCGAATTGTGGCGAATGGTTAGCAAGCCCAACTCGTCATCCTGAGCGACCGCCCTCTTGGGCGGTCGCTCAGGATGACGGGGTGCGGGCGAACAGTCCGGTTTGGTTTTCCGCTGGCTCCGCCCGCGTCTCGACGAGCTTCGCCAGCGTCTCGAGCCGGTCGGCCTCGACCGCCGGCTTGTCCCAGCGGATGCGCGCAATGCGCGGAAAGCGCATGGCGTAGCCGGATTTGTGGCGCGTCGAGGGGTGGATGCTGTCGAACGCCACCTCGAAGACAAGCGTCTTCTCCACCTCGCGCACGGGGCCGAAGCGCTGCACTGTGTGGTCGCGGATCCAGCGGTCGAGCCGCCGGAGCTCCTCGTCGGTAAAGCCGAAATAGGCCTTGCCGACGGGAACGAGCTCGTCGCCGCGCCAGACTCCGAAGGTGTAGTCGGAATAGAACGACGAGCGCTTGCCGTGGCCGCGCTGGGCATACATCAGCACGGCATCGGCCGTGTGCGGATCGCGCTTCCACTTGTACCAGAGGCCCTTGACGCGCCCGGCGGTGTAGACGCTGTCGAGCCGCTTCAGCATCAAGCCCTCGCGGCCGAGCGTGCGCGCCTCGGCCTGCATGCGCGCGAGCGCGGCGGGGTCATCGATGACGAGCACTTCGGAGATATCGAGGCGATCGCTCTTGTGCGCGGCAACGAGCCGCTCGAGCCGCGCGCGGCGCTCGGACAGCGGCAGTCCCCGCACATCCTCGCCGTTTTCGACCAGCAGGTCGTAGGCGCGCAGGAACGCCGGATGGTCGGCCATCATCTTCGCCGTCACGGTCTTGCGATTGAGCCGCTGCTGCAGATCGTTGAACGGCGCGGCATGGCCGTCGGCGCCGCGCACGAGCAGCTCGCCGTCGATCACCGCGTCCATGTGGATGCCTTCGAGGAGATCGGGAAATGCTCCGGAGATATCGTCGCCGGTGCGCGAGAAGAGCCGCTTCGCGCCGTGCTCGGCCACGAGCTGCACGCGCACGCCGTCCCATTTCCACTCCACCTGCCAGGTGTGCCCCGCGAGCTCCTTCTGGTCCTCGAGCGCGTGCGCGAGCATGAACGGGCGGAAGCGCGGCGCCGCCTCGGGCGAAGGCCGCGGCGCCCGGTCCTCGAGCCACGCGAACAGCGAGTCGTAGGGCGGAGAAAGCGTCGGCCACAGCTCCTCGATCTCCTCGACCGGCTTGCCGAAAGTCTCGGCCAGCGCGGTCTTGGCGAGCCGCGCCGAGACGCCGACGCGCAGGCCGCCGGTGAGGAGCTTCAGGAACGCGTAGCGGCCGGTCGCATCGAGCCGGTCGAGCCAGCCCGCGATCCGCCGCGGCGTCTCGGCCTTGCTCGTGCGCTGCAGCGTCTCGACGATCTCGGAGAGCCGCGGCGCCGGGCCGCCGCCGGCACGCTCGGGCCAGAGCAGCGCGCAGGTTTCCGCGAGATCGCCGACATAGTCGTAGCTCAGCGCGAACAGCGTGGGATCGGTGCGGTCGGCGATGAGGTTGCGGATGAGGGCCGGCTTCGCGAAATCGAGCGAAAGCTCGGCGGTGAGCGCGGCCAGGCCCCAGCCGCGGTCGGGGTCGGGCACGGTGCGGAAGTAATGCGCCATCAAGGCCAGCTTGCCGTGGCGCGCCGGCGTGTAGACGAGGCGGTCGAGCAGCGCGGCGAACGGCTTCATTCGCCTTCCTCTTCCTCGCGGCCGGTGAGCAGCAGCGCCCTCGCCGGAATGCCGCGCGCGTTGCACCAGTAGACGAGCGCCTCCTCGCGCCCGTGCGTCACCCACACCTGGCCGGGCTTGAGCTCGTCGATCGTGGCGGTGAGCTCGTCCCAATCGGCGTGGTCGGAGATGATCAGCGGCAGCTCGACGCCGTGCTGCTTCGCGCGCTGGCGCACCCGCATCCAGCCCGAGGCGAGTGCTGCGAGCGGATCCGGGAGACGCCGCGTCCAGCGGTCGCCGATCGCCGAGGGCGGCGCCAGCACGATGGCGCCCTGCATCGCGTCCTTGTCGGCGCCGGTGGCATCGAGTAGCGCGCCGAACGAAACGCCCTCGATCTGGTAGAGCTCGAGCAGCCCCTTCAACGCGCCGTGGATGTAGATCGGCTTGTCGTAGCCGGCCTCGCGCAAGAGCGCGATCACGCGCTGGCATTTGCCGAGCGCGTAGACGCCGACGAGATGCGCGCGCTCGGGGAAGAGCCGCAGCGACCCCAGCAGGCGCGCGATCTCGTCCTCGGGCGGCGGGTGGCGGAATACCGGCAATCCGAACGTCGCCTCGGTGATGAACACGTCGCACGCCACCGGCTCGAACGGCGGGCAGGTGGGATCGCGCCGGCGCTTGTAGTCGCCCGAGATCACGACGCGCTGGCCGGCATGCTCGAGCACGATCTGCGCCGAGCCCAAGATGTGGCCCGCCGGCACGAAGCGCACGCGCACGTCGCCGATCTGCTGCTCCTCGTGATAGGCGATCGCCTGCAGCGAGCCGGCGTCGGGTCCGAAGCGCTGGCGCATGATCGCGGCGGTCTCGCGCGTTGCGAGCACGGCGCCGTGGCCGGGCCGCGCGTGATCGCCGTGGCCGTGTGTGATCAGCGCGCGCGCGACCGGCCGCGACGGATCGACGTGGAAATTGCCGGGCCGGCAGAAAAGCCCGGTCTCGGTGACGGCGAGCCAGTCGCGCGGCCCGCCCGCGCCCTTGACCTGTTCGTGCATCATCCGGATATGGTGCGCCGGCCGCGCGCGCGCCACCAGGGCCGCGCCGCCCGCCCCGCGGTGGAGCGCGCATGTCCGCCCGCCAGAGCCTCACGCTGCCGCCGCGCTTCGCCGAATGGTTCGAGAAGCGCGGCTGGCAACCGCATCCGCATCAGCTCGCCATGCTCGCGGCGGCCGAGCGGCGCCGGCATGCGCTGCTCGTCGCGCCGACCGGCGGCGGCAAGACCTTGGCCGGCTTCCTGCCGAGCCTGATCGCGCTCGCCGAGCGCCCGGCGCGGGGGCTCCACACGCTCTACGTTTCTCCGTTGAAAGCGCTCGCCGCCGACATCGCGCGCAACCTCGAAACGCCGATCGCCGAGATGGGCCTGCGCATCCGCTGCGAGACGCGCACCGGCGACACCTCGCAAGCGCGCCGCGCCCGCCAGCGCCAGTCGCCGCCGCACATCCTGCTCACCACGCCCGAATCGCTCTCGCTGCTGCTCTCGTTCCCCGAAGCGCCGGCGCTGTTCGCGACGCTCAGCACCGTCGTCGTCGACGAGCTGCACGCGCTGGCGCCGACCAAGCGCGGCGATCTTCTCGCGCTGGCGCTTGGCCGCCTTTCTGCGCTGGCGCCCCTGCATCGCCGCGCCGGCCTCTCGGCGACGGTGCCGGACGAGGAGGGCCACCGGCGCTGGCTGGCGCCCGGCGGCCATGCCGAGGCGGTCACGCTGGTGCGCGGCGCGCCCGGACCGGAGCCCGAGATCTCCATCCTCGAGCCCGAAGCGCGCATTCCCTGGTCCGGCCATATGGCACTGCATGCGCTGCCCGATGTCTACGACGCCGTCCGCCGCCACAAGACGACGCTCGTCTTCGTCAACACGCGCGCGCAGGCCGAGCTGGTGTTCCAGGGTCTCTGGCGCCTCAACGACGACAAGCTCGCGATCGCGCTGCATCACGGCAGTCTCGAGAAGGCGCAGCGCCTGCGCGTCGAGGCGGCGATGACCTCCGGCGCGCTCCGCGCCGTGGTGTGCACCTCGTCGCTCGATCTCGGCATCGACTGGGGCGACGTCGACCTCGTGATCCAGATGGGTGCGCCCAAGGGGGCGAGCCGCCTCATCCAGCGCATCGGCCGCGCCAATCACCGCTACGACACGCCGTCGAAGGCGCTGCTCGTGCCCGGCAACCGCTTCGAGTTCTTGGAGTGCCAGGCCGCGGTCGAAGCCGTGCATGCCGGCGAGCTCGACGGTGACCCCTTGCGTCCGGGCGGGCTCGACGTGCTGGCGCAGCACATCGTCGGCACCGCCTGCAGCGGGCCGGTCGATCGCGACGCGCTCTACCAACAGGTCGTCGGCGCCGGGCCCTATGCGGGACTGGCGCGCAAGACCTTCGACCAGGTGTTCGACTTCGTCGCCACCGGCGGCTACGCGCTCGCCGCCTACGAGCGCTATCGCCGGCTCGCGCAGGGCGAAGAGGGGCGCTGGCGCATCGTGAGCGAGCGCTTCGCGCGCCAATACCGCATGAATGCCGGCGTCATCGTCGATGCGCCGACCCTGAATGTGCGTATGGGCGGCGGCCGGCGGCTCGGCCAGGTCGAAGAGTACTTCGCGATGGGCCTCGTGCCCGGCGACACGTTCCTGTTCGCGGGCCGCCTCCTGCGCTTCGAGGGCATCCGCGAGCTCGACCTGATCGTCGCGCGCGCCAAGGGCGGCATGCCGCCCAAGATCCCCGCCTACGAGGGCGGGCGCATGCCGCTCACGACTCATCTCGCGGCGCGCGTGCGCGGCGGGCTCGCGGCGCCGCAGCGCTGGCAGACCTATCCGCCGCCGGTGCGCGAATGGCTGGCGGCGCAGCGCGCGCGCTCGGTGCTGCCGGGCGGCGACGGCCTCCTCGTCGAGACGTTCCCGCGCGGCGAGAAGAAGCAGCGCCGGCATTTCCTCGTCGCCTATTGCTTCGAGGGCCGCAACGCCCACCAGACGCTCGGCATGCTGCTGACGCGGCGCATGGAGCGCGCCGGTCTCCATCCGTTGGGCTTCGTCGCCACCGACTACGTGATCGCGATCTGGTCGCTCGAGCCCGCGCGCGATATGGACGCGCTGTTCGACGAGGACATGCTCGGCGACGATCTCGAGGCCTGGATGGCCGAGTCGACCATGCTGAAGCGCTGTTTCCGCAACGTCGCCGTGATCGCCGGCCTCATCGAGCGGCGCCATCCGGGCCAGATGAAGACCGGGCGCCAGATCACGTTCAACACCGACCTCATCTACGACGTGCTGCGGCGGCACGAACCCGGCCACATCCTGCTGCACGCGACCCGCGCCGATGCCGCCACCGGCCTCGTCGACCTCGCGCGCCTCGCCTCGTTCCTCGCGCGCATCAAGGGCCGCATCCAGCACGTGGCACTCGACAGGATCACGCCGCTGGCGCTGCCGGTCCTGCTCGAAATCGGCCGCGAGGGCGTGCTCGGCGAAGGCCTCGACGAAATCCTGCGCCGCGAGGAGGACCTCGTGGCCGAGGCGGGCCTCGACCGGCTCCCGTGAGGGGTGAGTCGTCGACTCGCGCGGAGGATTCGATCTAGTCTGCTCGCGACACTTCGCCCGCGACGATGACGAGCAAGGACAAGGAAATCGCCCTCGGCCGCCAGCGGCTCCGCGTGCGCGCGAGCGGCGCGGTGTGGTGGCCGGCCGAGCGGCTGCTCGCCTTCGCCGACCTCCATCTCGAGAAGGGCACGAGCTACGCCGCGCACGGCAGACTGCTGCCGCCCTACGACACGCGCGACACGCTGCTGCGCATGACGGCGGAGATCGATCAGCTCGATCCCGCCACCGTGGTCTGCCTCGGCGACAGCTTTCACGATCTCGGCGGCTGGGCGCGCATGCATGCGGAGGATGCGGCGCTGCTGGCGGCCCTCGCACATCGCCGGCACTGGATCTGGATCGCCGGCAATCACGACGCCGAGCTGCCGCGCACGCTGCCGGGCGCCGTAGAAACCGAGTTCCAGCGTCGCGGACTCCTGCTGCGCCATCGCGCCGACGGTGGCACGCCGCCGGGCGAAATCTCGGGCCACTTCCATCCCAAGATCGCCGTGCGCGCCAGCGGC